>JACCRL010000214.1 GCA_013813605.1 Gemmatimonadaceae bacterium | reverse complement strand
CGTTCAAGAATCCCAACTCCACCGGCGGGTGCGGCTGCGGAAGCTCGTTCTCTGCGTAGCATTCCCGGGACAGGCGGCAACAATGCGAGGGCGGTGAAATGAATTCTACTTTCACCGCCCTCGATTTTGTTGTGCTCATAGCGTATCTCGTCGGCACTACTCTCCTCGGGGTCTGGCTGGGACGCGGCCAGAAGGACGCCAAGGATTACTTCGTGGCGAGCCACAAGATCCCGTGGTGGGCGATCCTCTTTTCGGTCGTTGCGACTGAGACGAGTGCGCTGACGCTGATCAGCATCCCCGGCCTCGCGTATCTCGGCAACCTGACGTTCCTGCAGGTAGCGACGGGATATCTGCTCGGCAGGACGGTGATCGCATTCACGCTGCTGCCCCGCTACTACCAGGGCGAGCTGGTAACTGCTTACGCGCTGCTCGAGCGGCGATTCGGCATCGGCACGCGGCGCTTTGCGTCCCTCGCATTCATGGTGACGCGGGCGTTCGGCGATTCCGTCCGCCTGTTTGCAACGGCAATCCCGGTGGCGCTCATTCTGGGCGGCGCGGGCGCGGGCAGAAGCGGAACGGTGATCGCCGTCGTGCTGCTCGGCGCGCTCAGTCTGGCGTACACGTATTTTGGCGGCATGAAGGCGGTTGTGTGGACGGACATCATCCAGACGGCCGTTTACCTGATTGCGGCAGTCGCTGCGCTAATCCTGATCGGCCAGGCTGCGCCGAACGGCTGGGGCGGAATTCTTTCCGATGCCGGCGCCGCCGGCAAGCTGCAGGTGTTCGACTTCTCTCTCGCCTTCGACAAGCCGCACACGATCTTCGCCGGGTTGCTGGGCGGAGCGTTCCTCTCGATGGCGTCTCACGGTGCTGACCAGCTCATCGTCCAGCGCCTGCTCGCCGCGCCGAGCCTGCGCGATGCGCAGCGCGCGCTGATCGGAAGCGGCATCGCGGTGGTTTTTCAGTTCGCGCTCTTCCTCGTACTCGGAATTGGTCTCTACTCGTTCTACCAGGGCCATACGTTCGGCAGGCCCGACGAGATTTTCCCACGCTTCATCATCGAGTCGATGCCCGCTGGCCTCACGGGCCTGGTAGTCGCCGCAATTCTCGCTGCGAGCACCGCATCCGGAGCCCTGAACTCGCTCGCCGCAGCGACAATTCATGATCTGTACCTGCCGCTGACAGGTCGCGCGGCCAACGAAGCCGGGGTGCTTCGCCTCAGCAGGCTGTTCACGGTCGTGTGGGCGGGAATCCTGACCGGCGGAGCACTGCTATACAGGGCGCAGGGCACGCCCGTAGTGGTCGTTGCGCTATCGATTGCGTCGTTCACCTACGGCGGTCTGCTCGGAGGCTTCTTCCTCGGAATGCTATGGCGGCGCGCGATTCAGCGCGACGCAATTTTGGGAATGGCGACGGCGATCTTCATCATGACGTTCGTTGTTTTCTCAAAGCAGCTCACGCCGGTGCTGCCCGCGTTTCACGACACGCTGACTTCCCTCTCGCGCATTGCCTGGCCGTGGTACGTGCTGATAGGAACCAGCATTACGATGATCGTGGGAATACTGTCGTCGTTCACGCACCCCGCACCCACAGGCCCGAGTCGCTGGAAGTGACCGGGCTGGTCGTTGGCGTGGACGGGGGCGGGTCAAAGACTCTCGCTCTCGTCGGCACCGCCGAAGGTGAAGAGCTCGCCAGCGCCGAGGGTCCCGGCTCGGCAGTCGCGCCGGGAAAAGCCGATCATTCTGCCAGTGTCATCGCCGCAACTGTTCGCGACGCACTCTCCCGCGTCGAGGGCCGCGACGCCACCGAAGTGCAGATTCTTTACTGCGGCGTCGCAGGTGTGGGGAGAGAGGCAGAACAGAAGCGGCTACAGCGGGCGCTCGAGTCGATGGAGCTGGCAGCCGAAGTAGTCGTCGAGCCTGACGCGCTTGTCGCCATGCACGACGCGTTCGGGGACGCAGCGGGGATTCTCCTGATTGCCGGCACGGGCTCGATCGCCTTCGGACGAACGCATGCGGGAGCAGTCGTTCGCGCGGGAGGCTGGGGACCGGCATTCGGTGATGAGGGCAGCGGCGGTTGGATCGGCCGGCGCGCCCTCGGAATCGTGGCGGCTGCCGCGGACGGGCGTGAGGCACCGACCAGCCTGTTAGGGGCAGTACTAACGGCGACGCAGTGCGCCACCCCCGACGATCTCATCGCCTGGGCGGCGGCGGCCGATACACGCACCATCGCTGGCCTGGCGCCCGTAGTGATGTCGACCGCTACCGCGGGCGATCCGCGCGCCGACGCGCTGGTCAGTCTCGCCGCGGAAGAGCTGGTCGTGCACATCCGCGCACTGGCGAAGCAGCTGTTCGGCGACGAGCGGGCGGCGATCCCCGTTGCGCTCGTCGGCGGGCTGATGAAGAAGGGGTCCCTGCTTAGAAAGCGCCTGGAGCAGCGCCTGAGGTCGGCGATTCCGGGTGCACAGATCCGGTCTGAGGAAGTGCGCCCAGCTCGCGGAGCACTTCGGGCTGCGGCGGCCCGAATTCACCTTCCCACTTCGCCATAACGACCGTCGCAAGGCAGTTACCTACCAGGTTGACGCTGGTGCGCGCCATGTCCATCAGCTCGTCGACACCGAGAATAATGGCGATCCCCTCGAGGGGCAGACCAAAGGTGTGCAGCGTGCCGGCGAGAATTACCAGTGATGCCCGCGGTACGGCGGCAACACCTTTGCTCGTCAGCATGAGCGTCAGCATCATGACGAGCTGCTGACTCATGGTAAGATCTACCCCCGCCGCCTGGGCAACAAAGATCGAGGCGACTGCAAGGTAGAGCGTCGAACCGTCGAGGTTGAACGAATATCCGGTGGGCATCACGAATGCCACGATGCGCCGCGGCACGCCGATCCCTTCCATCGCCTGCATCGCCCTCGGCAGCGCGGCTTCGGACGAGGTCGTGGAGAAGGCGATGAGCGCCGGCTCACGCACCGCCGCAAGGAACTCGCGGATCGGCACCTTGAACATGAGTGCGACGGGAACGAAGACCACGAGCACGAGCACGACAAGCGCGCCGTAAAGCGTCAGGATCAGCTTACCCAGATTGATCAGCACCCCCAGTCCGCTGTGACCAAC
>JACCRL010000166.1 GCA_013813605.1 Gemmatimonadaceae bacterium | reverse complement strand
GTCCCAGGTGATGCGCGGCTCGAGCTCACCGGCAATGTCCGACGGATATTTCCCCGACAGCATCGCCAACACTTCGTCGTACGCACCGCGCGTGAGCTTGTGATACGGATACGCGCGTCGCACCAGCCAGTACAGCTCTTCGCTCTTCCAGTCGTCAACGGAGACGGCAGCGACGATTACCTGCGCGAGGACATCGAGCGCGTTCTGCACGATTTGGGTGGGCTCGACCGCGCCGGCGCGCATCGCCGCGACAATGGCGGCGATCTCCATCGCATCGTCACGGAACGTCGGGACGAGAATCCCGCGGCTTGCTGCACCGAGCGTGTGCCCGGCGCGGCCGATTCGCTGCAGGCCCGATGCGACGCGCTTGGGCGACTGCAGCTGAATCACCAGGTCTACCGAGCCGATATCAATGCCGAGCTCGAGCGAGCTCGTGGCGACGACGGCGCGCAGACTTCCCTCCTTGAGGCGCTGCTCCAGCGCGAAGCGCCGCTCTCGCGCCATCGATCCGTGGTACGGAAGCGCAATCTCCTCCTCGGCCAGCGCATTCACCCGCGCGGCGATTCTCTCCGCCTGTGCTCGGTTGTTGACGAAGACGAGCGTGGTGTTCGACGCCTGGATGTGACGCAGCACCAGCGGTGCAACGGCGGGCCACACACTGCCGCCGACGTTGCCGAGATCGGCGACCGGCGATTCGACGGAGATGTGCATTTTCTTCGTCATGCCACAGTCCACGATCTGCACCTCGCGAAATACCGGCTCGCCCTCCCCGATGCCGGGCTCGCACCCGCCGAGGTATCTGGCGATTTCGTCGAGGGGACGCTGTGTCGCGGAGAGGCCGATACGCTGAGGCGTCCGGCCGACGAGCGTGTCCAGCCGCTCGAGAGTCAGCGCGAGGTGGGCGCCGCGCTTGGTGCCGGCGATGGCGTGAATCTCGTCCACGATGACCGCCCGCACGTTGCTGAACATGCCGCGGCCGCGCAGGCTCGTGAGCATGATGTTGAGCGATTCGGGCGTCGTGATAAGAATGTGGGGCGACTTGCGCAGCATCCGGGCGCGCGCCGCCGGCGTGGTGTCGCCCGTGCGCACGCCGACGCGTATTTCCGGAAACTGTTTGCCGGCTGCCGCGAACCGCTCGCGCAATTCGCTCAGCGGCTGGTCGAGGTTCCGCTGGATGTCGTTGTTGAGCGCCTTGAGCGGTGAGATGTAGACGAGGTGGACCGCGTTCGCGAGCGGCTCTTCGCTGCCGCTGACGATCAGCTCGTTCAGCTCCCAGAGAAAAGCGGACAGCGTCTTGCCCGTCCCGGTCGGGGCGAGGATGAGTGTGTGCGCACCGCTGGCGATCACCGGCCACCCGCCACTCTGTGGAGGGCTGGGCTGGCCGAATTTTTTACTGAACCACTCTGCTACAAGCGGGTGAAACCGGGTAAGCATGCCCTAATTATGCCTCACGCGGCGGTCCACCCGGCAGAACGCCCTAAAGCACCCGGCGCAGCTTCTGCGCGCCCCACTCGTAAAGCCGCCCCTTCAGCGGGCGCTGCTTGAACGTCTCGAGCTTGATCTCCTCCGAATACTTGAGATCGTCGAGAAATATCGAGTCCATCTGTGCGCCGATGCCCTGGTCGAGCATGAGCAGGTTCGACTCGTCGTTGAAGGTGATGGAGCGGTTGTCGAAGTTCATCGAGCCGATGTACGACCAGATGCCGTCCGCCACCAGGCTCTTCGCGTGCATCATCGTCGGCGAGTACTCGTAAATTCTGACCCCGCCGGCAAGCAGCTGCTCGTAGTACGTGCGGCCTGCGTACCAGGTGGACTTTACATCCGTCTTGCCGCTCACCGTCATGATGCGGACATCCACACCGCGCTTGGCTGCGTGTAGCAGCAGTTGCATGAAGTTCTCGCCGGGCACGAAGTAGGAATTGGTGATGTAGAGCGTACGGCGCGCGCCGGCGATCGAGAGCGCAAAGAATCTCTCCGCGGGCGTGCTGCCGATCGTCGGTGTGCTGTGCATCAAGCCGGCGTGCACGGTGCCCTCGGTCGAAAATGTCCCGTGCGGAAAGAACACGTCGCCCGTGAGTAGCTCTCCCGTCGCCTCCGCCCACGCCGCCGCGAACGCCGCCTGCAACGAGCTCACGGTGGGCCCCTCGAAACGCACGTTGCTTTCCCGCCACTGGTCTTCGCTGTGTCCATCGCCAAGCCAGTAGTCGGCGAGCCCGAATCCGCCGGTGTACCCGACGCGGCCGTCGATGACGATGGCCCGCACGTGTGACCTTTGCGCAGCCTTGTGCAGTGTGTACCACGTCAGGGGCCGCAGCTTCACCACTTCGACGCCGGTTGCCTTCAGGTCCTCGATCCATTCCTCCTTTAGCGTGCCGGCGCCGAATGCGTCGAGGAGCAGCAGGACGCGAACTTTCGCGCGCGCCCTTTCACTCAGGTACTTCGCCATCGTGTCGGCAACCGCGCCGGGTTGGCAGAAGTAGAGTTGCACAGTCAGCGTTTGCTGGGCCGAGGCAAGATCCTTCCATAGGCGCGGATAACTGCCGTCTCCGTTGAGGAGGATCTCCACCTTGTTGCCGGCTTCGATGTGCGTTTTCGTGAAAAGCTCGATGGTATGGGCAAACAGCGGATCGCTGACTTCCGGCGGTCCTTCACTGTCCCCTTCGGCGATCACGCTCGTTACCGGCGCGTCGCGCGTCACGGAAAAGACGCCGATCAGCGCCAGTATGAGAGCGAGGAGCACCCCGACGGCGATTGCTATGTACTTGATCAGCGGCATATTCTCTCTGTATGACTTACGTGGCCCGTCGACGACCCGCGACGCGAGCTATCGTCCTCGACCGATCGCTCGAGTCACTGCCTGTCTTCAGGCTGAGCGACTCCGCCGAGGATTCTGCGATCTCCTTCTCCCCCGAAACCGGTGGGCGGTGGCGCGTGTTGCCCAGCCCCGGCGACAGGCTACCGGGTACGTTCGATCAGGATGTGTACGTCGAGCTGCTGCACCGCTACAACGAAGCGGGTTTTCCGGAAGATGGTGTAGTCACGTTCACGCTTCACGCTTTCCTTCGCTCGATCGGACGCCGCGTTGACGGCAGGACCTATGAGCAGCTTCGTTCAGCGCTGACGAGACTCGAACGAACGATACTCGAATCGAGCGGTGTGTACGTTGCAGCCGCCGAGGGCCAGCCGCTAGAAGGACGGTTTACCATCCTCTCCTCGGTCTCCATAGCAAGAAGAAGACTCGCCGAGCGTGAGCAGTTTACCCTCTTTCCCGTCCTCGCGGCGTCCGAGCCCGGTGACGCGCGCGTGACGATCGGCTCGTTCATCCGCGCCAACATTGCCGCCGGCCATACCGTCACGCTGTCGGCGATGCACTATCTCTCGCTCACCAACCCCGTTGCGCGGCGCCTCTACCGTCTGCTCGAAGTCGCGCGCGAAGAGGGAATGGTGACGTGGCGCGTGCCGCTGGCATCGCTCGCCGAGCAGCTGCCGCTGACGCAGCGGTTTCCGTCGCACCTGCAGCGCGTGCTGCAGCCCGCGCACGAGATGCTGCTCACCGGCGGGCTCCTTCGCGATGCGACCTTTCGGCAGCTCAACCGCGACTGGTTCGTGGACTATGTCCTGGCTTCGCGCGCTGCCTGAGCTGGAACACTCAGCACACTTTTCGCGTATTCATTAGAGTTAGGTAGCGTCATCCCTCAAGCAATCACACGCATGTTTCGATCGAGAAAAGGCACCCTCGCCGGCCTCGCCCTCATCCCGCTGATCGCGGGCGGCTTCGTATTCCAGCAGAGCGAGAGCCGTGATGGCGCCCGCCTCCTCGACCAGGTGCTCAACATCGTCTCGACGCGCTTCGTCGACACTGTTGATGCCGCGACGCTTTACGAGAAAGCCGCGCGCGGGCTGGTCCGCGAGCTTAACGATCCTTACAGCGTGCTTCTTTCGCCGAAGGAGCTTTCGGCGTTCAACGCCCAGACCAACGGTCGCTACGCCGGAATCGGGATGGAGATCGCCGAGATCCAGAACTTCATCACCGTGCAGCGTGTGTTTCCGCACACGCCGGCGGAACAGGCTGGCGTCATGGAAGGCGACCGCATCAGCTTCGTGGACACGGTCACCACCCGCGGCTGGACCGTCACGCAGACATCGGATGCGCTAAAGGGCAGGCCCGGCAGCAAGGTGCTGGTGAAGTTCTCCCGCCCTGGCGTCCCCGAGCTGATTCCGATCACGTTCACGCGCGCCGTCATCAAGATTCCGGCAGTGCCCTATGCAATTCTGCTCGACCGCAACATCGGCTACATCCCGCTGCTGCAGTTCAACGAGACCGCTCGCGATGAGTTGGAGAGCGCGATCGCACGGCTTACGCGCGAGGGCGCAAAGGGCCTGATCCTCGACCTGCGCGGCAATCCGGGTGGCATTCTCGATCAGTCGCTGAGCGTGTCGAATCTCTTCCTGCAGAAGGGATTGCCGATCGCGAGCATTCGTGCCCGCAACAACGAGAACCAGAACTTCGCCGCGTCCAGCAATCCGGTCGCCGCCACGCTGCCGCTGGTGATTCTTACCGATGGCAGAAGTGCCTCCGCCTCCGAGATCGTCGCCGGCGCGCTGCAGGACCACGACCGCGCCCTTATCGTCGGAACCACATCCTTCGGCAAGGGCCTGGTGCAGTCGGTGTTTCCGCTCGAGGGCGGCTACGCGCTCAAGATGACGACCGCGAAGTGGTATACTCCGAGCGGACGTTCCATTCAGAAGGAGCGGAAGCTGCTGCCGAGCGGAGATTTCGTTGAGGTTCTCCCCGATTCGCTCGAGACCGATTCCGTGCGTCGCTCACGTCCCGCTTTCAGGTCCGATGCGGGCCGCGTGATTTACGGCGGCGGTGCGGTAACGCCGGATCTCATCGTCCGCCCCGACACGCTGACGACGGAAGAGCAGAAGGTGTTCAATGCCTTTGCGCCGAAAACAGCGATCGTGAGAGCGACGCTCATCAACTATGCGCTCGAGCTCAAGAAAACGGTCCGCCCTGACTTCGTGGTGTCGCCGTCGTGGCGCGACGAGTTTTACCGCCGTCTTCAGACTCAGAGCGTCACGATCGATCGCGCCCAGTATGAGAA
>JACCRL010000155.1 GCA_013813605.1 Gemmatimonadaceae bacterium | reverse complement strand
CGCGGCTCATCGCCGGCGATTCGATCGCCCTCATCTCCGATGCCGGCACGCCGCTTCTTTCCGATCCCGGTTCGCGACTGGTCGCGGCCGCGGTCGAGGCGGGCGTGCGCGTCGTGCCGATCCCCGGAGCGTCGGCGGTGATGACGGCGCTCGTCGCGTCCGGGCTGCCGGTGGAGCGCTTCACATTTTTCGGATTTCTCCCCCGCAAGGGGCGTGAGCGGCGCGACTCCATCGCCGGAGTGATCGACTCCCGGTGGACCGTCGCGCTATTCGAGTCTCCCAATCGCGTCGCGGCAACTCTGGGCGCGCTCGCCGCGGAGGGCGGCGGAGACCGTCGTGCGGTGGTCGCACGCGAGCTGACAAAGCAGTTCGAGGAATTCAGGCGCGGCACCATCTCCGAGCTGGCTGCCATCTACGAAGAGGCGGCGCCGCGTGGTGAAGTCGTGATTCTCATTGCCGGGCGCGAAGAAGTTGCGGTGGATGAAGAGCAGCTTGAACAGGCCGCCGCTGATCTCCGCGCCGCCGGCGGCGCCCCGCGTGAGATTATGGACCGGCTCATCGCCGAGCATGGCGCGCCGCGCAACCTCGCCTATCGTCTCGCGCACGCGACTGCTTCGTGAACGTGCGCACTCTCCGGCAACTCAACCCATCTCAACTGTGACTCATCACTCGTCAGAGCGCCCCGGAAAGATCGTTTGCGTCGGGCGCAACTATCGCGAACACGCAAAGGAGCTCGGCAATGAAGTTCCAAAGGAGCCGCTGATCTTTCTCAAGCCGCCGTCGAGCGTGATCCGCTCAGGCGACGCGATCGTGATGCCGGGCGCCTCGTCGCAGGTCGAGTTCGAGGGCGAGATCGGGATCGTGATCGGCAAGAGGCTGACCGGCGCGTCCGAGGACGAGGGCAGGGCCGCGATAAGGGGAATCGTCGCCGTCAACGACGTGACCGCGCGCGATCTACAGAAGACCGACAGTCAATGGACGAGAGCAAAGGGATTCGATACCTTCTGCCCTCTGGGAGAGGAGTCATCGACATTCCCTGCGCTGGATGACCTGACCGTCGTCACACGGGTAAACGGGACGGAACGGCAGCGCGGCAGGAGCTCGGAGATGGTCTTCTCGATCCCCGCCCTCCTTGCCAACATCTCACGGATCATGACACTCGAGCCAGGAGACCTCGTCGCAACAGGCACGCCGTCCGGAGTCGGACCGCTTGCCGAAGGCGACAGCGTCGAGGTCGAGATCCCGGGTGTGAGCCGCGTCACAAACACCGTCACCAGGAGCCGTTAGTGCCGCCTTACACGGATAGACTCCTCAGCCTTCCCGAATACCCACTCGCAAAAATCCCGCAGCAGAAGCGCGACCTGATCGCGCGCGGCGTGGACGTCATCGATCTCGGCGCGGGTGACGCCGACCTCGCGCCACCGCCCGCCGTGCTCGACCGTCTTTGCGAGGCCGCGCGAATCCCCACGATGAGCCGCTACGGATTTGCGCTCGGGCTCATGGAGTACCGTGAGGCCGTATCGCGCTTCATGAAGCGGAGATTCGGCCAGGAGTTCAATCCGTTGACCGAGGTAGTTCCACTGATCGGCTCGAAGGAAGGGCTTTCTCACCTCGCGCTCGCCTACCTGTCAAAGGGCGATGTCTCCATCCTGCCCGAGCCTGGCTACAACTCCTACCTCGGCGGCACCCTGCTGGCCGATGCGACGCCGTATAAGTACCCGCTGCGCCCCGACAACGGGTTTCTCATCGACCTCGACCGCGTTCCGCCGGACATGCTGAAGCGGGCGAAGGTGCTCTACCTCAACTATCCCAACAACCCCACTTCGGCGATCGCGCCAAAGGAGTACCTGCAGGACATTGTGCGCCGCTGCAAGGAACTCGACATGCTGCTGGTGTATGACAATGCGTACTCGGAGCTTGCATACGACGGGTACGTGCCGCCCAGCATTTTCGAGATCGAGGGCGCGCGCGATGTTGCCATCGAGTTCCACTCGATGTCCAAGACTTACAACATGACGGGCTGGCGCTGCGGGTGGGCCGTCGGGAAGCCGGAATTCGTCGGCGCCGTGGCCAAGGTCAAGTCCTTTGTCGATACGGGAACGTTCATGGCGATTCAGGCGGCAGCGGCAACCGCGCTCGACGAGTGCGCGGACTGGATACCGACGAACGTCGCTGCCTTCAAGGAGCGGCGCGACGCCGCTGTGTCGGCTTTCGCCGAGAACGGATTCGTGACGGCGCCGCCGCGCGCGACGATGTATCTCTGGCTGCCGCTGCCGAAAAACATTCCCAGCGCCGTGTTCGGCGAGCGCCTGCTCCAGGACGAAGGCGTTGTCGTCCTTCCCGGCTCCCTGTTTGGCCCGGGGGGAGAAGGATTCTTCCGCGTCTCCTTCATTACGTCACCTGATCGCATCCGTGAAGCGGCCAACCGCGCCGGTCGCGTTCTCAAGCGGCTGAACGCCCAGGCCGCGTAGGTGATTTTCCGCCGCGCCGCAGCCGATCCGGCAGCGAAGAAGAAGCGGCTCTCGCC
>JACCRL010000148.1 GCA_013813605.1 Gemmatimonadaceae bacterium | reverse complement strand
GTCTTCGCAACTTCCCGGACACTCACGGGACTGATCCGCCAGGTCGTATCTCTGCTCAGCAACGCTACCTGGACTGATCTCACGCGGTTGGAATCAAGGGGGGACAGTGAGCGTCTGAGCTCGGCGATGCGCATTCTGGTTGCCACGAGCATGATCGCCGTCATAGCGCTCGCCGGAGCGTTGTGGTTTGACGTTCCTGCTGTCATCCACTACTGGACGCGGGGCAGAATCGAGCCGGACATTGGCTTGCTTCGGCTGATGCTTCTCCAGGTCGTGGTGCAGACACTGTGGATGTCCGCATCCAATATCCCCGCCGCGACCAACCGTCACAGGTCGTTGTCCATGTCGTACATGGTGTCCAACGTGGCCGGTGTCGCGTTGTCGGCGTTGCTGTTGCCCAGGTTCGGCCTGAACGCAATTCCCATCTCCTTCATCGCTGCGGAAATCGCAGCATGCGTTCATTTCGTGCTTCGCGATGCGTGTAAGATTGTGGGAATGGACTACCCGGCTTTCCTCGTGAAGACAGTCAGCGGATCGGCAATAATGTCCGTGGCAGTGTGGGCGGCAGCGCTGGCAATTCAGGCCACGATTCCGGGCGGCGCGGCCGCCAGGCTCACGGCCTCGATGGTGTTCGTTCCCCTGGTCGCCGCCGGGGTAGCGTGGATTTTCCTCTTTACCGTCGAGGATCGCCAGCGCCTTCTCGGCTGGGCGAAACGCATCGCACCGCGCGAGGGTGTGGCATGAAGCCGCTGGTCAGTCTTTGCATGGCCACCTACTTCAGGCCCCAGCTGTTCCCCGAAAGTCTGGCCAGTATGCTCGCTCAGACGTACGAGCCTCTCGAGATCATCGTCCTGGTCGACGGCGCGTGTCCAGAATCGATACGCGTACTCGAGGGTTGCCGGGATCCGCGGCTGCAATGGTTCGTGACAGAGCGCGCGTTAGGGATGGTTCCGGCGTGGAACGCCGTCTGTACCCGGGCTCGCGGAAAGTATCTCCTCTACTGTGCCGACGACGATGTGCTGTTGCCTCGCGCGGTGGAGGAACAGGTTGGCCTGCTCGAGGACAACCCTTCGGTGCTATTCTGCCACGCCGATTGGGAGTACGTCGACGACGATGGCAATCACCTTTCCAATGCCATCTCTCCGCGCGGCCGCTACATCGAGCGCGGCTCCTCGGCATGGGCGCGCTTCCTGGCTGTAACCGGCGCCTGCATGCAAACAACGGTAATAAGGCGCGAAGCTTTCACCGAAGTTGGCGGCTGGGATGAAGAGGCGGGGCTCCCGGGAGACAACGGGCTTTACCTGAGGCTGCTTGTCCGCGGCGATGTTGGACACGTGCCGGTGATCACTTGCAAATACAGGGTCCGGATGCGAAATCCCGACAACTGGGAGCGCAACTTTCGCACTCTTCGCGATAACTACGCGCTTGGCGTCCGGCATCTCACCGCTCCTCCGCCCGGCGCCATCGGCGAGCTCACGAAAACCCGGCGCCGCTTTTTCAACCGATTGGCGATGGATGGAGTCACTCTGCGGGACACAGCACCATCGGCAGGCGAGCGGCACAGCCTGCTGCAGTGGCTCGAACAACACGTCTGGCCTCAGACAATGTTTGGTCGTCTCTGCGAAGGTGCCAGCCGCGCGGGTGCTTCCAGACTGCTGGGAATGCTCGTCTCCGCTCATGCGCGCGGGCGTCAGCGAGCGAAGAACGCACTGGTCTCCCTCAGGAGGGTAGCCGAACCCTTGTTGGGCTAAACGCCGGGTATATATTCATCTCCTAGGCGAGAAAAGCCCCCATGTCGAGGATTTATGAACACTGTTCGTCCGGTGAAAATCGGTAAGAAGACTGTCGGACCAGGCAACCCCACCTACGTAATCGCCGAAATCGGGATCAATCACAACGGATCCCTCGACACTGCGAAGAAACTCATCGACGTTGCGATCGACACCGGCTGTGACGCCGTAAAATTCCAGAAGCGCGATGTCGATGTGGTCTACAGCAAGGATGAGCTGGCGCGCCCCCGGGAGAATCCGTTCGGTGCCACCAATGGTGACCTGAAGCGGGGTCTCGAGTTCGGGGAGAAGGATTACGCCGAGATAGATCGGTACTGCAAGGCGAAGGGGATCGACTGGTTTGCGTCGTGCTGGGATGAAGGGTCGGTGGATCTCATCGCCCGTCTCGATCCGGTTTGCTTCAAGATTGCGTCCGCCTCGCTGACGGACGACTCCCTGTTGCGCTACCACAGGAAATTCAACAAGCCCCTGATCGTATCAACGGGCATGAGCGATATGGACATGATCGCTCACGCCGTCGAAACTCTCGGCAGTGAGGATCTGGTTCTGTTGCACTGCACTTCGACCTATCCATCGGATCCGAAGGAGCTCAACCTGCGCGCGATCAAGGCGCTGGCCGATCGCTTTTCGGTGCCGGTCGGATATTCGGGACACGAAGTCGGTCTTCAAACCACGGTTGTCGCGGTAGCGCTCGGCGCCTGCGCGATCGAGCGGCACATCACGCTCGATCGAAGCATGTGGGGCAGTGACCAATCTTCCTCGGTCGAGCCGCAGGGCTGGCAACGGATGGTCCGCGATGTCCGCACCGTGGAAACAGCGCTGGGCGATGGCGTGGTAAGAATCTATGATTCGGAGCGCCCCATTATTGAAAAGCTCCGCCGTGTGTCGTGACTGCGGGGGAGATAGTCGCGATCATTCCCGCTCGCGGGGGCTCTAAGAGAGTTCCCGGGAAAAACCTCAGAGATTTTCGAGGGCTTCCTCTTATTGCGCACTCAATTCAGGATGCGCTGCTCTCGAAACAGGTAACCCGCACAGTCGTATCGACCGACGACGACGCGATCGGTTCGGTGTCGCTGAAGTATGGTGCCGAGGTGGTGCGGCGGCCCCCGTCGCTGGCCTCGGATACCGCAACGTCGGAGTCGGCACTTCTACACGCGCTCGATGAGCTGAAGGCGAAAGACGGCTACGAGCCCGAGCTCGTTGTTTTCCTTCAGTGCACTTCGCCGGGTCGCGATCCCGAAGACATAGACGGCGCGGTTGCTGTCCTGCGCGACTCTGGCGCGGACTCCGTTCTCTCTGTCTGCCGCTTCGACAAATACATCTGGGTCAGGGGAGAAACGTCGGCGGAACCGCTGAACTACGATTACCGCAGGCGTTGGCGGGACCAGGACTTTCCGCCACAGTATATGGAAAACGGATCGATCTATGTCTCTTCCCTGCGCGTGCTACAGGCCGAAGAAAATCGGCTGGGCGGAAAGATCGCGCTTTTCGAGATGCCGAAAGAAAAGAGCTTCCAGATCGATCACGAAGAGGACCTGATGGCGGGCGCGGTTTGACGGCAGCCGGGGAATCGATGTTTTCGCTCCAGGGCCGGACCGCCGTACTTACGGGATCAACCGGCTTTTTCGGCCGCGCCTTCGCAAACACGCTTCTAAGGGCCGGCGCGAAGGTCCTGCTGTTCGGCAGGAGCGATTCGACGAGGGCGATGCGGGAATCGCTCGCTGCCGCTCACGGGCCGGAGCGGGTCGCGGAGTACGTGGTGGACTGCGCGGACGAACCAGCGTTCCGCGCCTCCCTCGGTGCAGC
>JACCRL010000115.1 GCA_013813605.1 Gemmatimonadaceae bacterium | reverse complement strand
GCTTGGCGGGGTCAATGTCGCACACCGCCACGAGCCGGCAGTCGGGATGCGCGGCGAAGGCTCTTGCGTGCTGCTCACCCACACCGAGTCCGATCACGCCGACGCCGACGGGAGCGCGACCTACGCTGGCCAGGTGCCTTCTCCTTGAGCCGCGAGCTCGTCGGACGCACGCACGCATTCTTCCCAGCCCGCTTCCCAGTGAGGGCGGCCAAGCAGGCGTACTATGGCCGTGCACCGCCTCAGATCGGCTGGTTCATCAACGCTCAGCTGAACTTCCGGCCGCGGGCGTTCGGCCGTAAATGAACGAATCACATACCGGTCGGCGTGCGAGTAGAAGTACATGGTCACGTGTTCGCGATCTTCCAGGCCCATGAGTGGAACCGTGCGAGCCAGGGCAGCTGAAGATATGACCTCAACGGACTGCCCCTTGGGAAAGCTGCGCGGCCAGACGTTTGTAACGATATCCGCTGGTCCCTCGAGAAAAAGGTCGACTGCCATGTCAACCAGTGACGGGTCGAGCAATGGACTGTCGCCGTTGAGGCGTACGAACGCATCCGCCCCGACGCTTGCCGCGGCACCAAGCATTCGTTCGCCAACGTTGTTTAGGGATCCCCTGAAACAACCGATTCCGGCGGATTTCGCAAAGGAATCGAGAGGGTCATCGCTCGGATCCGTCGACGTTGCAATGACGACGGTATCCAGACGCCGACAGCGCGCAACGCCCTCGAGGAGCAGGCCAATCAGCGGCGTTCCACCTACCAGCTGCAATACTTTTCCGGGCAGCCGCTGTGACGAGAGACGGGCCTGGACAACGGCGGCGATTCTCACCCGTCAGGAACCCGCCTGCCGATCCTCCGCGAGCAACTGATTTTCTACTGCTTCGCAGATGAGGTGTTGAATGGCAAGGTGGATCTCCTGGATGTGACTGGTGCTACGCGAGTCTACCACGATAGCCTCATCCACCAGCGACCTGACGCGTCCGCCACCCTTTCCCAGCAGCGCAACGACGGGCACGCCCTTGGCGCGGGCCGCGTTCACGGCACACACGAGATTACCGCTCTCCCCGCTCGTGCTGTGAAGGATCAGCAAATCCCCCGGTCTCGCGAGCGCCTCCACCTGGCGAGAGAAAATCTCATCGAACGAGAGATCGTTTCCGGTAGCCGTGAGGAGAGAGGTGTCGGTGGTCAAAGCGAGCGCCGCGAACGGCCTCCGATTCGAGCGATAGCGCACCACGTATTCCGTGGCCATGTGCTGAGCGTCAGCGGCGCTACCGCCGTTTCCAACGAAAAAGAGGGTTCCGCCGCGGCGAAGCGTGTCGCAGTAGCGGTCGACGAACGAAGCAATCGAATCGGCATTACTGGCTGTCGCGGACGCGAGGCGGCTGAGTTCCTCGAGCCCGTCACGGATTAACGAAACTACTTCGGCACGACTGCCGAGCGCGGATGAAGGCATACCTAAATATGGCTTGTGCAGGTCGCTGCCTACAGCGCTGGAGGCACGACAAGTTCTCGCGACAGGCGGAAGATCCGCGTGCCGGGCAACGGAGACCAGGCCTCGGGCGCCCTTCCCTCCAGGCGCGACTCAACCGCCCAGACGAAATCACGAAAGCCGAGGAGATGGCGCATCATCACAGTGGATGAAAAACGCGGATTGACCTCGAAGACCATCGGCCCGCTGTCGAGCAAGCGGAGCTGGACGTTCACGCTTCCGTCGAGATCGCCAGCAGTCGCCATCGCCTCGAGGAGGGCATTAATCGATGGGATACTCTCGACGGTCGCGCGGCCGGTGATTCCGCCCTGGAGTTGCCGCCGCAAGGCGATGGTGCGGATCTCCCCCGAGCGGCGATGACGGAAGATGCAGCAGGTGAACTCACCTTCGGGGTCGCCAACATATTGCTGTGCGATTGCCTCGTCGGTGCGCTCGGCCTGCACCGCCGCCAGCCGCTCCGGCGTGCGCACTATCTCCAGCCCTCGTGAGCCATGACCCCGCCTCGGCTTGACGATCACGGGAAGGTCTGCGCCTGCGGCCTCAGACAGGGACGTTGTGCGGAGTGCAGGAAATCCCGAGCGAGCAAGCCAGCGCGGAGTTTCCAGCTTATCCAGGGAGAAACCGAGCCACGCCGAGTCCAGTTTGACGAATGGAAAATCCCCTGACTCGGAAGACGACAGAGTGGAGAGCTCGGCGTCGGTAACGGGGACGATTGCCGTAAACCTCTCGCGCGCGTGCAATGTCGTCAACGCGCTCAGATAATCCGGCGCCGTCGCATGAGGGAGACGATGTACCGCGGCAAATCCATTCATGCGCGGCCAGGAATCACCGCTCAGGTCGGAGCCGTGTACAACGCTATCCGGCCAACTGGAGCGGGCGATTCGGCAAAGGGCATCGGCGATGTCACCCTCTGCCCCCGTAATGAGCAGTTTCACTGTCGTTGGCTGAAGACTTAGGTCGTCCGGGTCAGAACATCACTAAGGTAACGCGCATCGGGATCCCTCTTCGCAATCTCGCGCAGCAGCGCCGACTGATCGTAGGGCGTTCGATGCCATGTCACCTTGCCAGCCGCCGGCTCCCACAATGCCCATGACGCTCGCGGATCGCGATCGCGCGGTTGCCCGACCGACCCGGGATTGCAAATACGGACGCCTGAGCTGGTCGCATCAATCGGATAATGTGTATGCGCGAGCCACACGATCCCGGCACCATCAACTTCGTTTTCCGAGAGCGCCCCATCGACGGAATCGGGGTAGACATACCTGTCGATCGCGGCAGGGTGCCCATGGCTGAAAAGTGCTTCGCTGCCGCCGACCTCTGTGCGATACGGGTGAGGCAACTGTCGCAGCCAGGACAACGTGGATGTCGAGAGCTCCGACTCGCACGCGCCGAAGCCACTTCCGAACTGAGCTCGCATGATTTCGCGGGTAGTATCGTCCCCGGCCAGCCAGACGCCAAGCAGCTCCTCGTGATTGCCGCGAATGATTGTCGATGGCCATGCAGCGAGGAGGTCGAGAACCCGCGCCGGTTCATAGTAGTAGCCAACGAGATCGCCCAGGACCACCACCCGCGTTGCACCCGCATCACCCGCGGCACGCAGGACGGGCTCGAGTGCATCCGCGTTGCCATGTATGTCGGCCAACACGGCAATGCGCGTCACGCCATCAGACTCCACAACCGGCGCGCGACGGCGTCGCTCCCCGGCTCGAGAGCCGGCAGCGGCCGCACGCTGCTGAGC
>JACCRL010000215.1 GCA_013813605.1 Gemmatimonadaceae bacterium | reverse complement strand
GCTTCGAGAGCTTCTGCAATGGTCGCGTGCAGCAGGCGCGCCCTCGCCTGTCCAAGATCCGCGTACAAGACCTGCTGGAGGATCGGATGGGTGAAGTCGTAGCAGATTCGATCGCTCGTACCACTCTCCTCGAGGACGCGCTGCGCGCGGAGTTCGTCGATCGCGCCGACGAGATCCATTTCTCCAAGGCCTGACACTCGCGCCAGCGTTTCGTACGTCGCGCGCGTTCCGATGACAGCGGCGAGATTGGCCAACGACCGGGCGTTCGGCGAAAGGCGCTGCAGCCGGAAGCGCACTACGTCCTTGATGGTGGATGGGAGATCGAACCTCTCCATCTGCCACCCCACCCAACGCCCTTCTTTCTGCGTCAGCGCGCCAGAGTCTATCAGCGACTTCAGCGTTTCCTCGACGAAAAACGGATTCCCCCGCGTCCATTCGAACAGGAGACGCGAAAAATTTCTCGTCGTGCCCTGCTCGACGTCGAAGGTCTGCCTGAGTATCTCGTCAACGTCTGCGGCGGAGAGGGGCCCAAGCCTGCGCACCAGCAGTGCGTCCAGCCGGACGAGGGACTGCTCCGTGGTCTGCAGCACGGGATTCGAATCGCGTTCCGATTCGTTGTAATTGCCGAGCAGGACAATCCTGAAGGGTGACATCTGCCGGGCGACGAAATGCAGGAGCTCGAGCGAAGATGCATCCGCCCACTGAAGGTTCTCGAGCACGATGAGAAGAGGCTGGCGGGCCGACAACCGCCCCAGGAATTGCGTGAAGTTCCAAAGCACGCGGGCTTTTATCTCAGACGGATCCGCGCCAGCGGCGGCCCGATCGCGGTCGCCCGCAGCGCCCAGCGCTGGGAAGATATAGCTGAGCTCGGCGGCGCCGCCGCGTGACAGGACGGAGAGCGCGGAGGGGTCGAGCTTCCTGAGCACCGGCATCAGCGCGTCGGAAAACAGTGCGTAGGGAACGCCCGTCTCGACCGGGTATGCGCGGCCGATGGCGACACTCCAGCCCTTGCCTGCCGCGCGCTCGGCGATCGCGGCAGCGAGGCGCGTCTTGCCGACGCCGCCCTCGCCGGCGAGGAAGATGGATCTTCCCGCTCCCTTCGCGGCCTGGTCGATCGCGCTGGAAAGAATTTTCAGCTCTTCGCCTCTGCCAACCAGCGGCGCGGCCTCAGTCCTCAGCGATGACATCGGGGCTAATGTACGAAACAATCCGGTTTTTCGCGGGCGGCCAGCGCTGGTGCAGTCTGTGCTCTATACCTGGCCATGACATCCTCTTCGCTGCACAAGTCCGCGCACGCACTCGTGGACGGCGACGCCGATTTCACCCCACTCCTCGACATGGTCGGCGATGCCAGCTTCGTGCTGCTCGGCGAGGGGTCGCACGGAACACACGAGTTCTATCGCCAGCGCGCCGAGATCACGAAGCGACTTATCGTCGAGAAGGGATTTTCTGCGGTCGCGGTGGAAGCCGACTGGCCCGACGCGTATCGCGTGAACCGTTACGTCCGCGGCGAGGGAGAGGACACTGACGCCAATGCGGCGCTGGGCGGGTTCAAGAGGTTCCCCACCTGGATGTGGCGCAACACCGACGTTCTCGAATTCGTGGAGTGGCTGAGGTCGAACAACAGCGGCCGGCCCGAAGCAGCGAAAGCGGGATTCTTCGGGCTCGACCTCTACAGTCTGTTCAACTCGATGGAGGCAGTGGTCGATTACCTGGAGGCGATAGATCCCGAGGCGGCGAGGCGGGCGCGCGATCGCTATGGGTGCTTCGGGCACTTCAGCGGGGATAACCAGGCCTACGGCTACGTCGCCAGCTTCGATCTGGCGCACTCGTGCGAGGACGAAGCCGCCAACCAGCTCGTCGAAATGCAGCGTCGGGGCCTCGAGTACCTCAACAAGGGCGGCGCGGACGATTACTTCGCGGCGGAGCAGAACGCTCGGCTGGTGATCAACGCCGAGGAATACTACCGGTCGATGTTTCGTGGTGCGCGGTCATCCTGGAATCTCCGCGACACACACATGGCGGAGACCGTGGATGAGCTTGTCGGGTATCTCAAGCGGCAGGGCCGAAAGCCGAAGATCGTGATCTGGGCCCACAACTCCCACCTTGGCGACGCGCGCGCCACGGAGATGGGCAAGCGCGGCGAGCTGAATCTCGGGCAGCTGCTGCGCGAGAAGTACGGACCGGAAACGGTTCTCGTCGGATTCACCACGTACGCCGGTACCGTCACCGCTGCATCGGAGTGGGATGACCCGGGTGAGCAGAAACGCGTGCGTCCCGCACTCATCGAGAGCTATGAAAGCGAGTTTCACGACCTCGAGCTTCCCGGATTTTTCCTCAATCTTCGCAGCTGTGCCGATTCTGAAATCTTTTCCCGACCGCGCCTCGAGCGCGCGATCGGTGTCATCTACCGGCCCGAGACGGAAAGGCTGAGCCACTATTTCCAGGCCGACATGCCGGCGCAGTTCGACGGCGTCTTTCATTTCGATGTCACTCGCGCCGTTCATCCTCTCGAGAAACCATTGCGCTGGGAGTCGGGCGAGCCGCCGGAGACATATCCCAGCGGTATGTAGCGAAAATGGAAAGCCGGATATCAGCCATCTTCGGGCAGCACGACGCAAAGACTCTCGCGCAGCTCGAGGATGTGGCGGGGAGAGCTGAAAGGGCAGCGCTGATGGCGGACGGCCATGTCGGGTACGTGATGCCCATCGGCGGCGTCGCTGCATATGACAACAGGGCCTCGGTCGTCGGCGTCGGGTTCGACATTGCGTGCGGCAACTGCGCCATCGCGACCGACATTCATCTTGACGACTTCGCCCGCCGCGACATTGGGGGGATCGCAAGTGAGATCCAGCAAACGATCAGCTTCGGCATCGGCAGGACCAACGACGCCCGCGACTCCCCGGCGGATCATCCGCTGTTCGAGTCTGCCGAATGGTCGGCGCTGCCGCGCGGTGCCAACGCTGCAGCGTTGAAGAAGAAGGCACGGCAGCAGCTCGGCACGGTCGGCAGCGGCAACCACTACGTCGATGTCTT
>JACCRL010000022.1 GCA_013813605.1 Gemmatimonadaceae bacterium | reverse complement strand
CGCGGCACGACCGCCATTGATGGAAATGTCGTCACTCGCGCGACCGGTGTGCCGGCGCGCGACAGCGAATCGATCAGCGAATCGATCGGCGCCGGGAACGGCTTGGAGGAGCTGAAGGAAACGTCTCCTCCCATCAGCGCGCGTGACTGCTCGCGCACTGACTGCAAAATGTTGGCGGAGAACGAGTCGATCGCCACGAGAGCTGCCGCGCCGAGCGAGATGGACGACATGTAAAGCAGGAGGCGCCGGCGTGCCGTACGACTCTCGCGCCAGGCGAGACTCCAGACGCTCCGCGACGGAAAGTTCACGCCGCGGAAAGTCCCGTGTCTTCGACGACTGCGCCGTCCAGCAGCCGGATGGTGCGTGATGCGCGGGCTGCCAGCTCGGAATCATGGGTGACGAGGATGATGGTCGACCCTCCGTCGCTGTTGAGCGACTGCAGCAGCTCGAAGATCTTCTGGCCGGTCGCGGCGTCGAGATTACCCGTCGGCTCGTCGGCGAACAGGATCTTTGGCGCGTTGGCGAAGGCGCGCGCGATCGCGACCCGCTGCTGCTCGCCGCCTGAAAGCTGCGACGGGAAGTGATGGCCGCGGCCGTCGAGTCCGACGCGGCCAATCAGCTCGCGCGCTCTCTCGGTAGCGCCCGGCGTTCCGCGCAGCTCGAGCGGAACCTGGACGTTCTCCATCGCGGTGAGCGTCGGGATGAGCTGGAAGCTCTGAAAAACGAACCCGACTTTCTCGCCGCGCAGCCTCGCGCGCTCGTTCTCGTTTAGCTTGCCAAGGTCGGCGTCATCGAGGACCACCGTGCCCCGGCTCGGTGTATCGAGACCGGCGAGAAGGCCGAGCAGTGTGGTCTTCCCGCTCCCGGAGGGGCCGACGATTGCGACGAAGGCTCCCTGGGGAATCGTGAATGAAACATCGCGCAGCACGGCAATCTGCCGTTCTCCGCTCTGGTATTCCTTGGTTACGGACTGGGCTATGAGCATTGCAGAGGTTGCACGATGAGCGTTGCGCGGATTTTTCGCGGGGTACCGCTACTTGCATTGGGATGCGTGGGACTCTTGCTGAGTTCCTGCGCCTCGGAGCGAAACATGGACGGTGAAAGGAAGAGAAGTCCGGCCGGCACGCAGAAATCCGGCGCCGTAGTGAGTAGCGTCAATCAACCTAAATCACTACGCACGCCGGTTGTGATTTTCTTCGGGACGAGCCTGACTGCCGGAGCCGGCCTCGATCAGTCGCAGGCTTTTCCGGCGCTGATAGAGAAGCTGGCGGCGGCTGATGGAACGCCGATCAAGGCGGTGAATGCCGGACTGAGCGGTGAGACGAGCGCGGGCGCGTTGCGCCGCATTGCGTGGGTTCTGCGCACTCCGGCCGATGCGATCGTGATCGAGACCGGTGCGAACGATGCGCTGCGCGGGCTGGATCCGGACTCTGCCCGCTCCAACATCGCGCAGGTGATCGCCGCCGTGCGCAAAGCCCAGCCGATGGCAAAGATCGTCCTCGTCGGCATGGAGGCGCCGCCCAACTACGGGCTGGCCTACACGAGAAGATTCCGCGCCGTGTACTCTGGCGTGGCGAAGGACGAGCGGATACCGCTCGTTCCGTTTCTGCTGGACGGGGTCGCTGGCGTGGCGCGCCTGAACCAGCCGGATGGAGTGCACCCGAACGCGGCCGGCGCGAAGATCGTCGCGGCCAACATCTGGAAGGCAATTTCGCCCCTGGTGGCGGAGCTTGACCGTGGTGACGACGAGGGCTAACTTTCGAGGCTGTCTACGTTTACGCCTCCCCTTACACCCAGTCTGGACTAACGATGGCGATGCCTGCCACACAGATCCGGCGCGGCATGGTCCTCGTTTTCAATGGCGAGCCCTGCCGGGTCGTTGAGTTCCGCCACCACACCCCCGGCAACCTGCGCGCGATGGTGCAGGCGAAGCTGAAAAACCTCCGCACCGGCTCGAACTTCGAGCACCGCTTCCGCGCCGCCGATACGATCGAAAAGGCGTCGATGGAGACGCATGATCTCGAGTTCATGTACCAGGGTGGCGCGACCTACCACTTCATGAACATCCAGAACTACGACCAGCTGGAGATCGAGGACGAGGTGCTGGGCGACAACGCGCAGTGGATGCAGCCGGGAATGAAGATCCAGGCCGAGTACTACAACGGCAAGGTGATCGGGATTCAACTGCCGAACACGATGATCCTCGAGGTCGTGGACACGGCGCCGGTAATGAAAACCGCGACCAAGACCGCGTCGACCAAGCCCGCGAAGCTATCGAACGGGGTTTCCGTCAACGTGCCCGAGTTCGTCAGCACCGGCGAGAAAGTCCGTATTAATCCGAATACTGGCGAGTACATGGATCGCGCGAAGTAGCTTTTGCGCGGCTTGGGTTTGTCGCGCGGTCGGTCGAGGCGGGATGTCCTCTTCGGCCGCAAACTCGCCCGAGCGAGCGTACTCGCAGAGCAGAATCTCCTCCGGCTGACCGCGCGCAAAGATCCATAAGGGAAGTCGGTGCGGTTGATTAGAGTATCGAACGCGGTTAAAATGAACGACGGTTTAATGGTGGCTGTAGCTCAATTGGTTAGAGCACCGGTCTGTGGCACCGGGGGTTGCGGGTTCAATCCCCGTCAGCCACCCCTCGTTGGACTACGACCTGCGCGATGTGTTTGTCCGCGGTCCGCAGTAGGTCCGCAGTAGGTCCGCAGTCCGCAGCTAGTCCGCGGGTCGCAATGTTTTTCAAGCTGTAGCACCTCGATTTAGGTCCGTAGCTCAATTGGTAGAGCACCGGTCTCCAAAACCGGGGGTTGCAGGTTCGATTCCTGCCGGGCCTGTGTTTTTTTTTTTGCGTGTGCATGGCGCTATCGTCTAGGGGACTAGGACGGGGCCCTCTCAAGGCCTAAACACGGGTTCGAATCCCGTTAGCGCTATTGTTGGATGAAAAGGACGCGGAGAATCGCGTCGATCGGCCTCATCGTCTATCGGTTAGGACGGCACCCTTTCACGGTGCAGAGAGGGGTTCGATTCCCCTTGGGGCTATGAAATGCGCGGAGCGGCTGACACCCGCTCCGGTTACCATTGCAGGTGTGGGAGGGAAGGGGTAGGCGACCCTGACTCCAGTAGTTGGGGCCGTAGCTCAGTTTGGTTAGAGCACTCGACTGTCACTCGAGAGGTCGCGGGTTCGAGCCCCGTCGGCCCCGTTTTTATTTTGTTGAAAGGTTCGCACTGCGGACCGAAGTGCTGCCCTGGTGGTGAAATTGGTAGACACGCCATCTTGAGGGGGTGGTGCCGAAAGGCATAGCGGTTCGAGTCCGCTCCAGGGCATAAGATTTCTGAAATCGCCACAGTAGCTCAGGGGTAGAGCACCCGATTCGTAATCGGGCGGTCGTGAGTTCAAATCTCACCTGTGGCTCTGGTAAGTGGTGATTGCTGGACGACACCCTGCAGGTGCCGTTTTTTTTTTCCCCGCCTGCAGCTGGCGCGAACCGATGGCTGCGGTTCTACGTCACAATACGTATTTGGACATTGCGTGCTTTCCCGTATCCTCCCGCCGTCGAACGCCGCATCGGCCATTCGACCTTCCCCGACGGAGACCCTTTCGATGAAGCAGCTGGTTCTTCTTTCTGCCGCCGCAATCTGCGCCGCCACCTTGGCCACCTCTCGGCTGCCCGCCCAGGCCTCCACCGCGCTAACGCCCGGTGCGCGCGTAAGGCTGATCACACCCCGGCTCGAGAGCTCGCAACAGATCGTTCGAGTCATCACCGCTACCAGGGATTCAGTTGAATTCCGCTCAGACGGTTACCCGGTTACCCGCTCGCTCGCGATCTCCGACCTGAGCGCGATCGAGGTGGCCTCCACCTCACGCCGGCCTTTCCTCCGCAACATGCTCGTCGGCGGCGGTGTGGGTGCACTTGTCGGGGGAGTCGTTGGATACGCGACGTACGAAGATTCCAACTGCGAGATTTTCTGCATCTTCGACACGACCCGCGGGCAGGAGGCTGCGCTTTCCGGCTCGCTACTTGGAACCATTGGTGTCGTTGTCGGCGCCGGCATTGCCGCGTTCCAGGACAGGGAACGCTGGACGCGGATACCCCTCGATGCCACAGTTGCGGTGCACCCGGCGAAGGGCGGAAGGGTAGCCTTTACGATCGCTCGTACATTCTGAAATCCACTGCTGAGCGGACAGATGTCACTGCCGCCGAAACCTTAGCGCCCGGCCTTCTGGTATCAACGGCCGCGCACTAAGTTCATGCTGCGAGCCGTTGGCTCGTACGCGGGCGTAATTCAGTTGGTAGAATG
>JACCRL010000066.1 GCA_013813605.1 Gemmatimonadaceae bacterium | reverse complement strand
TGGGCGCGGCCGTGCTCAGAAAGAGCGCTTTCTGACGAGGGCGGCGAGCGAATCGGCCCTCGCCCGCGCGCTCCGGATGGCGACCATGACTGCGGGCGTCGGCGGCAGCTACATCGGCTATCTGGCCCAGGGAATTTTTCTCAGCGAGGAAGGCCGCGAGAGGAAGTTGAAGGCCACGCATACGAAAGCTGGCCGGCGAGTGAGCAAGGAGCTCGCGCATCTCCGCGGACCCGCAATGAAGCTCGGGCAGCTGCTTAGCCTTCAGACCGACGTGCTGCCCGAGGAAGTGCTCGCCGAGCTGGCGAACCTGCAACGGGAAGCTCCCGCAATGCACCCGTCCCTGGCCCGAGCGCAGTTCCGCCAAAGCCTCGGGCGCGATCCGGAAGATGTGTTCGCGTCCTTCGATCCCGAGCCTTTCGCCGCCGCATCACTCGGCCAGGTTCATTGCGCGACGACGCGGAAGGACGAGCGCGTTGCGGTGAAGATCCAGTATCCGGGCATCGCCGCCGCCATCGCCAACGACTTCAAATGGCTGCGTGCGGTGTCCTTTCCTCCGCCAATTGCCAGGTTCATGACGCGTGGCGCTCTTGACGAGCTCGAGGAACAGATTACCGCCGAAACGGATTACGTCCGCGAAGCAGCGAACATCGCGTTCATGAGAGACGGTTTGGCCAAGTTGCCATTCGCGGACATCCCCCGGGTGTATCCCAGGATGTCGACTGACCGTGTCCTGACGATGTCGCTGCTGGACGGCGATACGCTGGATGCATTTATGAGGCGGAAGCCGTCGCAAAAACTGCGGGACACCGTGGGCGCGCACCTGCTCGAACTGTTTTACTACCAGCTGTTCGCGATGGAAGCGTTTCACGCCGATCCGCACTGGGGGAACTACCTCTTCCGCGACGACGGAACCCTCGGCCTCGTGGACTTCGGCTGCGTGAAGTACGTGCCGAGGAAGTTCGTCGCGAACCTGCGCAAGATTTTTCTTTATCCCGGATCGCGGCAGTCACCTGAGTTTCGGGCACTGCTCGACGAGCGGTATTCGTTGTTCGGCCAGTCGCTGGAAAAAAAGACGAAGGCCGCGCTCATCAACTTCGCTGAGAACTTCTACGGCCGCGTCTATCCTCCTGATCCTGCTGATGACGAACGACCCTTCGATTTCTCAGAGGTGAAGTTCTTTCAGGATTACCTCAGGGAATCGGGAAACCTGATCGCCGCCAGGGGCGCGCTGCCCGAGTACCTGTTCCTCGCGCGCGCCGAGTCGGGACTATATCAGACACTGCACCGGCTTCGCGCACGGGTGCACACCAGCAAGATCGTCCGGCGGTACCTGAACAAGTAGACGGCGCCCGCTAGCCGCCTTGGGTGCGGAGGGCTGCGAACTCGCCCCAGATCGCCTCGATACGGGACAGCCGGGAGGTAAGCGCATCGCGCGACGCCGGCCGCAATGAGGCCATCGCGTCGCCGCGCAACCGGGCCTTCACGTCTTCCCCGACGCGAGTGGTGTCCATCGTCATCGGCCCCTTCATGCGGTCCTGGAAATCCATTGTCTCCAGGACGGGCATCACCGTGGCCCGGATGGCACGGTAGCGGTCCACGGAAAGTCCGGCAGCGCGCGCCGCTTCGGGTATGCGCACCTCCTCCGTCGTTGACTGGAGGGCATCGATCCGCTGCTGCGGAGTCGCGGCGGTCCGCTGGCGCTCCTGCCCGGCGCGGAGAATCTCCGTTTCCTTGCGCAACGCGGTGATGAACGCGTCGAGGTCCGCGCCCGAGAAGGCAACGGCTGGCGAAACGCCCTGGGGATCTGCGAGAGCATCGTCCCCCGACCCCATTGTATCGACGGGTTTCACTCGCTCCGGCTCGCCGCCGCAGGCGACCAAAATCAGAAACGAACACGAAACGATGGCGCGACCGGCGTTTGCGGCTAATGACATCTGATCATCTCCCCGTCAGAGTTGGTGTGGAAGCCTCAAGGGGCGCATCCATGTGGCGATCAGGAGCGATAGAGATCTTCCCGCGTGAGCGGCAACCCCGACGGCCCATCCGGCTTCGCTTTCGAGAGCAGAGTCTGCACGAGGTTGAGCCCGCCGTGATGGAAGTTGTAGGCAGCGGCCGACATGTAGAGGCGCCAGACGCGGTAGGTACGCTCTCCCACGAGCTTCACCGCGTCAGTCTTGCGGCGCTCGAGCCCCCGCAGCCACATCCGGAGTGTCATCGCGTAGTGCTCGCGCAGGCTCTCCACATCGCGAGTCTCGAATCCGCACCGTTCCGCACTCCTGATGACGCTGCCAAGCGCGACCAGCTTCGCGTCCGGAAAAACGTACTTGTCGATGAACTGGTCGCGCTTCCAGAGCCAGCGCGTGAAGTTTTCCCCCACCGTGTCCGAGCGGCGCGCGGTGGTGTTGCTGACTTCGCAGTGATTCAGAAACAATCCGCCGGGACGCAGCGCCTGGTACACGCGGGCGAAATAAGCGGGCTGCTGGTCCTCCGGCACATGTTCCGTAACTCCGACCGAGCTCGCCTTGTCGAAGCGCGCGCTAACCGGGAGATCCCGGAAATCCATCACCTCGACTCTGCACCTGTCACCCAGCCCCTTCTTCGCAATCTCCTTCTGAGCCCACTCGGCCTGTGCCGCGCTCAGCGTGATACCGAGACCCTCGACGCCGTAGTTCTCGACGGCGTACATGATGAGCCCGCCCCAACCGCAACCAATGTCGAGCATCTTCTCGCCGGGCTGGAGACGGAGCTTCCGGCAGATGTGATCGAGCTTGTTGACCTGCGCAGCGGTGAGATCGTCGGATTCTTTCCTGTAGTATGCACAGGTGTAGAGCATCCGCTCGTCGAGCCAGAGCGCATAGAAATCGTTGCCGACATCGTAGTGAAAACGGATTTCCGACTCGGTGCTCTTTCGCGCCTTGGATTTGAGCACCTTGAGACCGCGTTGATACCGGCTCGCCTCGACATCGGGCGATTCGTCGTCGGCGGGAAGCTTCATCACCTGCGGGATCAGCTTCGCGAGCCCGCCAGCGGACTGAATACGCTTGCCGATGGCATCCGTAAGCCCCATCGCCGCCTCGAGGCTGCCCTCGATGTCGACGTCACCGGAAATAAAGGCCTCGACCAGCGAAAGCTCAGTCG
Source organism: Gemmatimonadaceae bacterium (assembly GCA_013813605.1). Classification (GTDB taxonomy): domain Bacteria; phylum Gemmatimonadota; class Gemmatimonadetes; order Gemmatimonadales; family Gemmatimonadaceae; genus UBA4720. The sequence continues at coordinate 4,709 of JACCRL010000066.1, read as the reverse complement.
GTGGGAGCAGCATCCGTCTAAGCGCGCCGCGACGCCTGATGTGCAGCGAAAATTCTGATTGCCGCCCGCCCTTACCGCGCCTCACACTGCCATCCCAGAGCGCGATGTCGTACGAGCGCTCCTCCAGGGTGCCGAACGCCATGTCCAGCACCGCCCACGTGCGGGCTAGTCCGGGGTCGGCGGGCCTGGCCGGCGCAACGGTGCGCCTTGGCTCGGTTCTCTGGGGGTGCGACATCCTTCCTCCGCGAAATACTGCGCCGACGGATACTGTTGCGACGCGCCCTGCCCGTCAATCTTCCGCACAGCGCAGGCCATGCAGCTATTCCCGCAGGAACCCCGGCGCGGTAGGCAGCTCATTCCGTATTTTTCTACCAATATTAAAACAGTGGCCCGATGACTCTTTCCCCAACGGAACGCGCCGCCCTCGCCTTCGTCGCCGCCTTCGGCATGCTCGGACCCAACGCCGTGTTCCTATACTACTTCGTTGCTGAGCACCACGAATTCTTTGAAGCTATCACCCATCCCGTTGCCCTGTCCCTGCTTGTGGATGCCTTCATCGCCATGGCGCTGATTGCGTGGTTCATCGCGCGCTACGGCACGGGGCGCCATGGCTGGCGCGCATTCGTTGGGCTGAGCCTGTTGGGCGGGCTCGTGTTCAGCATCCCGGCGTTTCTGCTGCTGAATTCTGAAAAGGGCGAAGTGCGGAAGTAACTCGAAGGACCGTCGGCACCGTTGAGCTAGCTCAGCAGCTGCGCCCCGCAATTGGAGCAGAAGTGCGCATCGGACTCTGGCCGCGGACCGCAGCCGGCGCAGACCGAGCGGTCACCGGCACGGATTACAACGAGCGCCTGCTCGGTGTAGCGCGACTTGAGAAGATCGTAGTCCTGGTCGGAGACCTTGCCGGTTTGGTGATCGAACTCAAGGTCGCGCAACGCTTCGACAGCGGGACTCTGCGCGCGCGCAGTAACTCTGTTGGGGACTAGCGCTGCATCGCCGCGAAAAAGCGGCCATAGGACGAAGCAGAGGGATGCCACAGCCAGCGCCGTGCCGACCAGCAGCGCCGTCATCGCTCGGCCCGGACAGCGGCAGCCAGCTGGTCGAGCTCCTCGCGGGTTGCATCGATCGGCGTAGCCCCGCCGTGCACGGTCTGAGTCGCCGGCCTCTTCCACCTGGGTATCAGCGCGGCCACGAGGATCGAGCCGCCCGCCAGCGCGATGAACGGTACGGTGTATCCGAGGAGGTTAAATCCGCTCCTGAGCGGCGCCATCAACACCGATTCGCCGTACACGCCGAGAAACGCCTTCAGGATTTCCGCGCCGTCGTAGCCACCGTCCACCAGACCCATCACGTCGGCGTGCATCGCCGGCGACACTGCGCACGAGAAGTCCGTCGTGCGGCACGTGTATACATCGAGCACGCATCCGCACTGGCACTTGATCTGGTGCTCGAGATCATCGCGCTGGGCCGATGTCATCGACGGCTTGGCGCCCGCCTTGGGGGGCAGCACGACGGGACTATGTGCGCTCTGTTGCATCGGCCCGGAAAAGGTCTGCACCTGCGCCCGAGCTGCGTTACGACCGTCGAAGAGCGTTGCCGCAGTGCCCAGCGCTGACGCGCGGAGAAAATCGCGCCTCGAGAACGTCACGCGCGCACGAGTCCGGGAAGCTGCTCGTGCACCGGAGCTCTGGCCGGAACGGCGGACTTTGCCCGCGCGCGGTGCCTTTCCGCCTGCGGCCACATCACGACCAGTCCGCCGAGCGCCATCAACGCGCCGCCAAGCCATACCCAGCGGACGAGCGGGTTGAATGTGACGCGAATCTCAGCCGCGTCCGTTCCGCGCACGCCGGCGAGAACGACGTAGACATCCTGCTTGAACGATCCCTTGATGCCAACCTCGGTCGAAGGCTCGAACGTCGGCGCGCCGCGGCTGTCGACGTGCTGTCGCTTCTCACTGGTAATGACGCCGGCGTTCTTTCCGTCGCGGGTGACGTCGAGCGCGATCGCCGTCACTTCGCGGTTGAGCACGCGGTAGCGCGAGATACCCTGGCTAAGGAACGTCCACTGGTGGCCCCACGCATCGGTGACCGTCTTCGATTCTCCCGCGCGCAGGTTGACGTCGAACTCGCGCTTGAACGCGAGTCCGGCGAACGCGGCGAAAATAACGACGATGCCGAGGTGCACGATGTAGCCGCCGTAACGCCGCCGGTTGCGCGCCACCAGCCGCGGCAGCGCAACGATCGCCGATTCGTCGTACATCCGCCTGCGTGCGCCGACGCCCTTGTAGAACTCCTGGGCGATCGTCGTCAGCACGAGCGCGCTGAACGTATACGTGAGTAGCGCGGCGAAATTGCGCAGGCCGAGGACGAAGAAGATCACTCCCACCGCGATGGCGCCGCCGACGGGGGCAGCGAACTGGCGCCGGAGGTTCGCCACCGACGCGCGTCGCCACGCGATCAGTGGACCGATACCCGTGAGCAACAGCAGCAACAGGCCGAGCGGGACGTTGACCGTATTGAAGAACGGAGGGCCGACCGTGATCTTGTTGCCGCGCACCGCTTCGCTGATGATCGGGAACATCGTTCCCCACAGCACGGAGAACGCGATGCCGATGAAGATCAGGTTGTTGTAGAGGAACGCTGCCTCGCGGCTGATCATGCTCTCGAGCTCGGTGTGCGAGCGCAGGTCCTTGAGCCGCGTCGTCACCAGATAAGCGGTGGCGATGATCAAAACGATGAGGAACCCGGCAAACCACTTCCCTACCGGCGACTGCGCGAACGAGTGGACGCTGGAGATGATCCCGCTGCGCGTGATGAACGTGCCGAAGATGCTGAGCAGGAACGCCGACACGACGAGCGTGACGTTCCATTTGCGCAGCATGCCGCGCTTTTCCTGCACCATGATCGAGTGCAGGAACGCGGTGTTCACGAGCCACGGGAGCAGCGACGCGTTCTCGACGGGATCCCACGCCCAGTAGCCGCCCCAGCCGAGCTCGACATACGCCCACCACATACCGAGGATGATCCCGGTGGTGTTGAAGAACCAGGACAGGAGCGCCCATCTGCGTACCGCGGCCAGCCACTCGGCGTCCAGCCGGCGCGTGAGCAGCGCGGCGATTGCGAACGCGAACGGGATCGTGGTGGCGATGTAGCCGAAGTAAAGATTCGGCGGATGGATCGCCATGCCGGGGTTCTGGAGCTGCGGGTTCATCCCGCGTCCGTCGGGCGGAATCCAGTCGAGCCGTTCAAACGGGTTGGAGCCGAGGCAGATGGTGGCGAGAAAGAAGACGAGGACGAGGGCGAGGGTGCCGGAGACGTACGGCATCAGCTCGCGGTTGCGGTCGCGGTTGGTCCAGAGCGCGACGGAGCACATGCCGGCAAGAATCAGCGCCCAGAAGAGCAGCGATCCCGACTGTCCGCCCCAGAACGCGGTGATGGTGTAGATCTTCGGCAAGTTGGCGCTGGTGAACGACGCGACATACTTGATTGAGAAGTCGTGCGTGAGGAGCGCGGTCCAGAGTCCCAGTGATGCGAGGACGACCATCGCGAACGTGGCGTAGATGGCGCGCTCGCCGCTCGCGATCAGGTCGCCGCGCCGCATCTGTCCGCCCGCAAAGGAGACTGTCGCCGCCCAGACCGCCATGAGGAGCGCGACCCAGAGCGACAGCTCGCCAACGAGGATCACGCCCTCTTCTCCGCCTGTTTGTATCCGGGGGTGTCTTTGTACTTGTCGGGCGCGTTCTCGTAGCGGGACGCGCACTTGGCGAGCAGGGTGGTCGCGCGGAAAGTGCCGTCGCGGCCGAGGCGTCCCTCGACTACCACATCGACGTCGTCGGTGAAGGTGTCGGGGGTGATGCCGCGGTAGACGACGTCGTACGTCTGGGCGCCGTCGGTCATCTTGAACGCGACTTGGCGCCCGCCGGGATCGCGCACGATCGAGCCGTTGACGACGCGGGCGCCGACCTTTACGCCCGTCTCGTAAAAGGTCGGGTCAACTTTCGTTTTTGCCGACAGCTCACCCGGAGTGAGATAGTAGACCCCTGTCTCACTGATCGCGCTTGCCATCAGGTAGCCGGCGGTGCCGAGGACGAGGGCGCCGCCGATGATGAATTTGATGCGGGGTTTCACACGTTGAATATGGCGCCTGGGCCCAGCGGAATGAAGCCGGACGCTGATAACAGTCGCGGCCTACTTTACGAGCACTTTTTCGAGTCGCGCGGTGCCAGCCTCGCGACTGCCGAGGTAGACTGCCCCTCCGCTACCAAATCCCGCGATTACCCTACCCGCAGGCAGCTGCACGCGATCGATCACTTCCCCCTTGCGGTTGACGACGTTGTAGACGGCGAGTCCCTTCACGTTCTGGCTCGTCCGTATCCAGAGATTCCCGTCCGGATCGACCCGCGTCGCGTTGCCGGCGAAGGGCGGCTTGTAGTCGGGCAGCTCGCTCGGAGCAACGAAGTTGATCTGGGGCAGTCCGCCGCCGCCGGAACCGCCACCGGCCGCACCAGTCCGGGTGACCGCGCCACCTCCGGCGGGCACAGCCGTAGTGACTGTCTCGCTCGTGACTATATCACCTCTTCCCCCCGGTGCCGGCGCGCGGCGAGTTCCTTCGCCGCCCTGCCTTCGGCCGGCCCCGGGGCCGTCCGGTCCGGTACGGATCGTCATCTGTGCGGCACCTCCAGCGAACATGCCGGCGAGCGCGCCGCCCATGTT
>JACCRL010000038.1 GCA_013813605.1 Gemmatimonadaceae bacterium | reverse complement strand
CTCCCATTTCGCCCCAGCGATAGCCACCCGCACCCGATCGGCGAGGATCATTGCGCCGGGCCGGTCGGTGCGCGGCAGGATCACGACGAATTCCTCGCCGCCGTAGCGCGCAACCATGTCGTTCATGCGCACCGCGTTCGTCAGCAGCTGACCGAATCGCTGCAGAACTTCATCGCCGGCCGGATGCCCGTACGTGTCGTTGAACGACTTGAACGAATCGATGTCGAGCATGATGAGGGAGTAGATCGCTTCTGGATTTTCATCGTAGATCTGCACCGTGCGCTCGATCTCCGCATCGAAGGCGGCGCGGTTCCGGACGCCGGTCAGCTTGTCCGTCGTCGCCCGCTCCATCAGCCCGAGATTCGCATCCCGCAGCGCGGCTTCGGAGCGCCGCAGCGCTGCCTCGACGGCCATCCTTCGGCTGTCCACCACCGAGAGCGTGTCGGCATAGCTCCAGATCATGGCGCCCACCGCCAGGAGCGATGCCACCACCGTGAGTGCCGAGCCGATCTCGATGTCGTACCAGCCAGCTTTCTCACCGAGCACGCGCAGATAAGCGAGGCCGACGAGAACGATGATCGTCGCAGGAAAAAGCTCGCGCGCCATCCGGCCGCCCATGTCCGAGCGCGCAAGGACCGCGAACACTCCAGCCACGGGCCGCGCGGCGAGGATGCCCGTACTGAGGAGGAGCATGCTCGCCGCGGTGTGAATGGCCATTGGGATGAACGTCCCGACGCGGTGAAGGACCCCAGTGCCGTAGAAGTAACCGAGCAACAGCACTACGGAGCCAAGGAAGGCGAGGAGCGCAAGCGCCTCGCCGATGAGGTCGGCGATCCGTCGGCGAATCCCGAGCATGATCAGCGCGCCCCCGAGCAACACGAAGTTGATCGCCACGGTGGGAGCCATGCGATCTAGAATCCCACTCGCTGGCGTGAGTAGCTCTGGGAAAAGGAGCTGGTCTACCTCAAATGGAGCGGCGTTCAAGAGCGCCGCGAGCTTGAGGGATCCGACGAGGAGCGGGAAGAACGCCAGCGCCTGACCAAGCAGCCTCTGCCTGGCGTCCGCTCTGGCGCGGGCCAGGTAGATCAGCGACCCGCCCGATATCACCAATGTCAGCGCGGAAACGGGATTCATCGCCTTGAAACCCGTCGAGACCCGCTTCAATCCCTCGATCCCGAACGACCAGCCGACAAGCACAAGACAGCCGGTGGCCATCACGATCGCCGCCGCGATCACAGCCCAGCTTCGCAGCCGCTCGACGTAAACCGCTTCCTCGGCTGCCTGCGAACGCATGGCTGCCCCCGGCGTCGCAACTGCGGGCACCGGCTGGTTGGGTGTGTCTCTGGCGAGGCGCAGAGGGGAGCTCACTACCAATTATATGAGCGCGATGAAAAACGTGCTATGAGGAAGTCGCGCGCCGCCCGTCACGTGTCATCGCGGCGCGAACGGTTCTGAAGCACGCGCCTGATCCTCGGGAAGAGGAGCCAACCGACGACCGCCAGTGCGGCCAGCGGGACGAGTACGCCGAGAAGTGCGATGAAGCCAGCGACGAACGCAACGAAGTTCTGCCACGCGCGCCGAAGAGCGGCGGCGATCGGGTTGTCCCCCGGCGTTCCGCCAAGCACTGATATCGGCTCGTGAACTGTGATGTTGAGGGTGCTGATTGCGACGCGTGTGGTGAGGTACCGGAGCCGTCCTTCATAGCGCTCGATCTCCTCACGAATGCGCGCGAGCTCCCGCTCCACGCGCAGGACTTCGTCCAGCTTTCCAGTGCGTGTTGCGAGCAGGGCGACGAGGCGATCCTCCAGGCGCCTGGCGTTGGCGACGCGCGCGCTGATGTCGACGAACTCCTCACCCACATCCTGCGCCGTCGAGTTTACCGTTTCGACGTTGCCGATGTTGCCGAGCCCGTTGATGGCCTGGTCGTAGCGCGAGGCGGGAATCTTGAGCTCGAGCATCGCCTGCCGGGTCTGCTCCCGGCCGCCGCTTATGGATGAATTCGCCACGTAGCCTCCGAGCTGAGTGGCGAGCTGGCGTACCTTCACGATTGCCGCGTCGACCTTGTCCACCTCGATCGTCGCATCGCCGTTGCGGATGATCATCGCCGGCGCGATTGCGACGCCGGTAAACTGCCCGGTCTTGATCTGCTCGCTCGCGGGCGGTGCGTCGGGCCCCTGCGAGACCGCCATTTGAGTCGCGGAGGCGTCCCGCGCTGACTCGTTCTTCATGCGCATGCCGGTCACCGCGCGGGTCTGGACGGCGTCGCTGTAGGGCGACGCGACAGCCGCACTGTCGGACTTCGCCGGTTGGTCGCAGGCGGTGCCGAAGATCATCACCATCAGGAGAGCAGGGAGCTTTTTCATGGCTGAAGTGGTTGGGGTCTGCCTGTTAGACGCCACCCGAACCCAGGCTTGCACAAGGCTAGCAGCACCTCGCGCCAGGACGGCTGTACCGGTCGTCAAGGCGACGCCGCTCGAACTCGCCGCGGCCGATCACATCACGGCCGGGATGCGCGCTTCTCGTGTGCGCCACATACAGGTCGTAGTCCGGGGCGCCGATCACGGCGCGAAGTGCGCGGCCAACATTCGCGAGGGCGATCCTGAGGCCGGTGTACCAACGCGGGATCGTCAACGGCCCGGCCCTCTCAGCGGCAGCCACCGCTCGAACAGCTCGTAGATGCGACGGTATTCGTCGGTCCACGACGACGGCCTCACGAATCCATGATCCTCGACGGGATACGCGGCCAGCTCCCACCGCGTCTTGCCCAGCTCGATCAGCCGCTGCGAGAGGCGCACGATGTCCTGAAAATGAACGTTCGTATCCACCATGCCGTGTGCCATCAAAAGAGGATCTTCCAGCCCCTCGGCGAAGTAGATGGGCGAGCTGCGCCGAAACGCCAGCGTGTCGTTCTGCGGCAGGTTGAGAATGTTCGATGTATAGCCCTGGTTGTAATGCGCCCAGTCAGTGACGCTTCGGAGCGCGGCGCCCGCCCCGAAGTGCTTCGGCTGCGTGAACAGCGCCATCAGGGTGATGAAGCCTCCGTAGCTGCCGCCGTAGATGCCGACGCGCTCGGGCTCGATGGCGAAGTTCTTCTGGAGATATCGCGAAGCATCCACCTGATCCTGCAGGTCGCGGTCGCCCATGTAGCGATAAATCGCGGTCCTCCAGTCCCGGCCATAACCATCCGACGCGCGGTAGTCGAGATCGAGAACCGTGTAGCCTTTCGATGCGAGCAGCTGGTTGAACATGTACTCGCGCGGGTAGCGCGACCAGAAGTGTCCGACGTTGTGCAGGTAGCCAGCGCCGTGCACGAAAATCACGCCTGCACCATTCGACTGCGCCTTCATGTCCTGCGGCCGGTAGATGTGCGCCGGTACCATTACGCCATCCGATGCGGGAATCATCACGATCTCGGGTACGATCCACGGAAACGAAAACCACTCCGCACTCGGCGACACCGTGAGCTGGGCCATCTCGGCACCAGCGCGATTGGGCATCAGGAAAAGCTCCGGCGGCCGATTGACGTACGAGTGGATATTCGCGATCCACTTGCCGTCCGGCGAAACCTCGGCCGTGTGATCGCCCTGTTTCGATGTGATCTTCTCCCTGGCGCCGCCGGTCAGCGCCATGCGGTAGAAATGCTGCTCGAACGGAGAGACTTCGTTGGTGTGCAGATAGAACGATTGCCGGTCGGGCGAGAGAGCGACATCGCGTACCTCCCAGCGTCCGCTGGTGAGCTGCCGGCGGTCGCTTCCGTCGGCGGCAACGGTGTACAAGTGCGAGAAACCGGTCGCCTCGGAGACGTACCAGATCCGCCGTCCGCCGTCGAACCAGCCGCCACATGACCCGCACGGTCCGCCCACCCAGGCGGTGTCGCGCAGGCTCTCGACCGTAGACAGGCGTCCGGCCTCATCCACCGTCTGCAGAATCCGCTGCTTGTTGTCGCTCGCGGAGGCGAAGATTGCCGCCCTCGTCCCGCTGTCATTCCAGCCGAGCAGGGAGAAAAATCCGGTCGCCGTGTCGGGCGCAAATGGACGCAGCCACGTTGCCGCCTGGCCCGGCACCGACACGATGGCGATGCGCCCCTTCTCGGCGGCATCACCGACCTTTGTCCTGACTCGCAGGTCCTCCGTATACCCCGAGCGGGTGACGTACTGGGGGATGTCGGTGACGAGCGTATCCTGTGCCGGCGTGCGAGTCGTAATGAGCAACGTGCGCCCGGTCGGTGCGATGGAGAAATTCGCGACCACCTCGTTCTTCAGCAGGTAGAGAGGCTTGATGCCGAGTGACTCGCGCACCTTTCGCTCGGCTTTCGCGATGCTGTCGGCACGAATGCGATCCCTGATCGCCTCGAAGAGGTCGCGCTGCTGCTGTTCCAGGCGGCCGCGCTGTCCCGCCCGCTTCGCAGAATCGGTTGGCTCTGGCCCAGGCCTGATATCGGTCAGCTGACGCAAACCGGCGCCTGCCAGGTCAATCGCATAGACATTGTTCTCGCGAACGAAGAATATCTCCCGGTCGCCGGATCCGAACTGCGGACTTCTTTCGGCAGCGACCGTCTGCGTGAGGCGACGCGTCGTGCCACTCGTGAGATCGTTGAGGTAGATGTCTCCGTTCGACTCCACGACCGTGTGGCGGCCGCTGAACGAACGGCGCGGCCGCACGAAAGTCGGCGCGGCAGTGTCGGTCTGCGGAATGGAAACCAGCTCCGGTTTTGCGCCTGCAACTGCGCGCACGCGATACTGCTTTCGCGACTCACGCCAGTCGGTGCCGGGCTCCACCCAGGTGAAATAGATCCACCGGTTGTCGGCGCTCCAACGGACGCTTTCGGGCGGTCGCCCGTACAGCTCCGGCCCGCGCATGATGTTGGCGATCGAGAAATCGAACGGCGCGCGATTCTGCGCAGTGAGTGGAAGAGCGGAGATCAGAGAGAGCACAACGGCTGCCTTGCGCATGCGAATGTCCAGTGTGGGAATTGCCGAATGTGGG
>JACCRL010000035.1 GCA_013813605.1 Gemmatimonadaceae bacterium | reverse complement strand
TCGCGGGGCTGGTCAGCCTGCCGGCGGTCGGGGTTGGAGGCATAGATCCGCTCGCGGCGGGCAGGCTCGTTGCCGCCGGAGCGGCTGGCGTCGCTGTTTCGAGCGGAATCTTCAGTTCGCTCGATCCCGAGAGTGCGACGCGCCAGTTCGCGTCCGCCATCGGAACGTGATGTCGGGCGCGCGCTTCACTTCGTGGACGCGGCGGTTCATGCGCCGCGTCTGAGGTCCGTTAGCCTTTCGCATTGCCTGCTCGATTTCTTCCGCCACGGGCGGGCTCAGGAAGAGATCTACGAGCTCGGGATCGAACTGTGTCCCACGTCCGTCGGCAATCGCCCCCATCGCGGTGCTGAAGCTCCGGCCGGCGCTGTAGCGCCGCTGGTGCGTGATCGCATCGAAGGTATCGGCGATGGCGACGACGCGTGCCGTCAGCGGAATGCGGGTTCCCTTGAGCCCGCGCGGATATCCGGTTCCGTCCCAGCGCTCGTGGTGCGCGGCGACGCCTTTCGCCAGGTCGGGATAGAAGCCTGACAGCGGGGCGAGAACGTCCGCGCCGCGTTGCGGGTGCGTCATCACGGCGCGGCGCTCTTCGGGGGTAAGCTTCGTTGTATCGTGAAAGATGTCCGTGAGCGCCTCGTGAAGCTTGCCGATGTCGTGGAAGAGCGCGATCCGCTCGATGCTGCGCAGCGTCCTCACATCGAGGTCCGCCGCCTCGCCGAGAATCAGCGAAAAGGCAGCCACGCGCCGCACGTGCCGGCCGGTCACGGCATCATTTGCCTCGATGGCGTCGAGCAGCGTCTCCAGCGTGGCGGCACTCAGTCGGTGGGCGAGCGCGCGATCGCGGTGCTGACGGAGCGCCACCGCACCCGCCCCTGCCGCGGCGGCTCCAATCGTGAGGGGGATCAATCGGCGCATGCGACTACCATTCGCAAGAAGCGTACGGGGCCGAACGCCGGGACCATTAAATTGGTGGAATGAGCGAGATTGCCCGCGTAAACATCAAGGGCGCACGCCGCTGGGCTTCAGGGCATCCCTGGATTTACCGCACCGACGTGACCGAGCGCCCTTCCGTTCAGGCTGGGGCCGTCCGCGTCGAAGACAACCGGCAGCGCCCCCTCGGCTGGGCACTCTGGAGTCCGCAATCGGAAATTTCCCTGCGGCTTGTCGATTCCGATCCCGAAGCGAGGATCGACGGCGAGTGGTGGCATCGCCGGATAGCGGCGGCGGCGGCGCGGCGTGAATCTATCGCCGCTGATACCAATGCGTTCCGGCTCACACACGGCGAGGGAGACAGCTTGCCGTCGCTCGTCTGCGATCGCTACGACCGGTGGCTGGTAGTGCAGCTGATGAGCGCGGGACTGGAAAGGTTTCGCGGCGAGATCGTGAGCGCGCTGCGGGAGATTGTACGCCCTGCCGGGATTCTCGCCCGCAACGATGTCCCACTGCGCGGCAAGGAAGGTCTTGCGCGCGAAACGGTGCTGCTCGATGGCGAAGTACCGCGTGAGATCGAGGTCCACGAGTACGGGGTGAAATTTCTCGCCGCGCCCTGGACCGGCCAGAAGACGGGCGCCTTCCTCGACCAGCGTGAGAACCGGCGCTTCGCGGGGACGATCGCGCGCGGCCGGGCGCTCGACTGCTTTACGTATCACGGTTCCTTTGCGCTTCACCTGGCGCGCAACGCGGCGCACGTCACCGCCCTCGACAGCTCGGCGCAGGCGCTGGCGAGAGCGGCCGACAACGCCACGCTCAACGGCCTCGAGAACATTTCATTCGTCGAGGTCGACGCCTTCGACTACCTGCGCGAGAGGGAGAAGGAAGGCGCGCGCTTCGACACGATCGTGCTCGATCCGCCAGCTTTCGCGAAGACCCGCGCGTCTCTTCCATCCGCCCTTCGCGGCTACAAGGAGATCAACCTGCGCGGGATGCGGCTGCTTGCACGCGGCGGGATGCTTTACACCGCGAGCTGCAGCTTTCACCTGACGAAGCCACTCTTCCTCGACATGCTGGCTGACGCCGCGCGAGACAGCGGAAGGCGCATCGCGATACGGTCGGTGACGGGGCAGGCGCTCGATCACCCCGAGCTCCTCACCGTTCCCGAGACGGGCTACATCAAGGGCGCGCTGCTCGAAGCGATGGACTGATCGCGGCTAGCCGCGCTGGCATTTCCTGCAGAAGTAGGTCGATCGTCCCGCCTGCACGATGCGCGAGACTTTAGTCCCGCACTTCCGGCATTTTTCTCCCTCGCGCCCGTATACGGCGAACCTGCCCTCGGTGTCTCCGTCGGTGTAGCGCCCCGGGATCGCCGCTTCGGGACTAAGCACGTAACGAATCGAGTCGGCGATCTTTGCCAGCTTTGCCGGGGAAACGGAGGATGCTGGGCGCGTAGGATCGATGCCCGCCCGCCAAAGTGCTTCGGCCGCGTAGATGTTGCCGAGCCCGGCGAGGACGGCCTGATCCATCAATGCGGGCTTGATCCCGATCTTCTTGCGCGCGAGCACGTTTTTCAGGTGCGCGGCATTGAGGCCCGGATCATTCGCATCCATGCCGAGCTTCGGGAGCGACGAAGACCCCTCGCGGTCGAGAATGATGGAAGAGAGGGCGCGACTGTCGATCAGCGAGATCCGTGTTCCGTCGGTTAGCTCGATCACCCCACGCGCGAAACGATCGATCTCCTCGCCCGCGGTACCGATCTCCCAGTCGCCATTCATGCGGAAGTGAATGACGAGCGTGTCTCCGCTGTCGAGGCGAAGCAGCTGGTGCTTTCCCTGTCTCTCGATGCCTTCGATGCGCCGTCCCTTGACGCGGCGCGCATCGGCGGGGGGAAACTTCTTCTTCATCGCGAAGTGAACGGGGCGGACCGCGGCGATGGTCTTTCCGAGCGCGGCTTTCGTCAGCTCGAGCGCCGCGGCGGCGACTTCAGGAAGCTCAGGCACTATTGTCTGCTGTTGCGTTGGTGGCGGAGGGAATCGAGCAGCACGCGCTCGTCGATTGTCAAAATAACTCTTGCGGGCGCTTGCAAGCGGTCTAGCTTAAACAATTGGTTTGCACGCGTCTCCTTCCCGATGTCATGCCGCCAAACGCACCTCGCTCTCTCAAGTACGAGTACGAGCTGTACGTAGAGAACGAGATCGAGAACTACAAGGAATCGATTCCGCGCTCCGCCATCCTTAAGATCGGCGACGAGGCGGCAGCGCAAATGCGCGATCAGGATCAGCTCGTGCTCGACGAGATGATGCTGTGGGGGGAAGTGGACCGGATCATCCGCAAGCGCCTGCGTCTCCCGGCCTACGACACGTGGCGGCGCAAGCGGCTGAAGCTGCTCGCCGAGTACCGCCGTCCCGAGCACTGGGGAATCCGGCCCGACGGAATTCTCGCCCGCGAAATACATCCGCCCGCCGAGTCCAACGTCCTCGTCGCAGGCGGAGAAGTCGAGCGCGCCGCGCTCTACCTCGCCGCGCACGGATGCACAGTGTCGGCGGTCGACAGCGTTGCATCGCCGCTCGAGCGCGTCATGAACGCCGCGCATGCGGCGGGCCTGACGGATCGCATTCAGGGATGTGGCGCCGACCTCTCGCAGTGGGATCCGGCCCGTTCGCTGGCGGCGGTGATTTGCACTCCGGAAGCATTCGCAGGGCTCTCCGGGGAAGAAAGGATGCGCGCCTTCGAAGTTCTCCAGGGCGCAACCCGCGAGGGCGGCGTCCACCTGGTCGGAACCATCGTTTCCGGCAAGCGTGGCGTTTCAGTCGCCGAGCTGAGGCGGCAGTATAAGGGATGGACGATCTCGGTCGAGGACGAGACGGAGAAGTCCAAGAACTTTCTGGCGAGAAAAACAGCCAGCTAGGCCGCGTGTCGGTCGGACACACGGTGTCTCACACCTCTGTGTCGTAATGATACACAATGCCTCTCTGTTACCACCCCCGCTTTTCCAAGTCCTTTGTTAACAACAAGTTGGATTAAGCGTCCAATTGGGCACGGCGGGTGCCTCTACATGAGCCGTCACAGCTCACCAGAGAGAGTAAGCATGAAGAAGGATCGTAAGGAATCGGGCTCAGCTGAGCCCATCGGCATCATCATCTCGCGCGGCGACAGAACGGAGCCCACTCCCCGTTTTGCGGCCTATATCTGGGGTCCCGTGCCCGAGCCGGTTGCCGAGCAGGCCACCCGGGCAGCATAAGGACTCCAGTCCTATCATATATATAGGGGTAGTCAGGCTCCGCGATTGTCGCGGGGCTTTTTTTTGGACTGAAATCGAAGACACCCGTCTGCACCTTGGTAAGAGTTCCCCCGCCCGCTCGGCTTGGGTACAAGGATTGCCCCTCACGCCGGCGTGGAGACTCCGAGCCCCAACTGGGAAGGTGAGCGCAACGCCCTGCTCGCGCAGCGCATTTCCGATATCGGGCTGGAGATCCGCGGCACCCTGCTCGAGAAGCTGATCGACCAGCTCTACGTCGAGCTCGCGGCGAAAGGCCTCGCCTTCCGTCCACCGGTTTACCTGAGCGACCAGTGGGGATGCCCGGAAGGAACTCCCCTCATCGGCGTTCCCTTCTATCTCGCCGACACGCGCCTTTCCCGCATCGAGGAAGACTATTCATCCGCCGTCGAGACGCCGGAAGAATCGATGCGATACCTCCGCCACGAAGCCGGTCACGCATTCAACTACGCGTACCGTCTCTACGATCGCGCCGACTGGCGAAAGATGTTCGGGCCGTACTCGCGTCCCTACCGCGACCGATACCGCGCAAATCCGTTTTCTCACGACCACGTCCGCCACATACTCGGCTGGTACGCGCAAAAACATCCTGACGAAGATTTCTCGGAGACGTTTGCCGTATGGCTGACGCCCGGCCTGGACTGGCGAAGTGCCTACGAAGGCTGGGGTGCGCTCACGAAGCTCGAGTACATGGACCGCGTGATGGGCGAAGTCGCACAGGAGATCCCCGTCGTTCCCGAGCCGAGCGAGGACGACCTGCCGGTCGCATCGATGAAGTACACCGTCGCCGAACACTATGAAGAGGACGACGAGAGCATCCCGATCCGCGATCCCCGCCTTTTCGATGGAGATCTGAAGACGATCTTTGTTGCCGAAACGGATGCGCCAGCCGGCGTGGAGGCTTACGACTTCATCGTGCGGCACCAGCGCGAGGTCGTGACAAGGATTTCCTACTGGACTGGCGAAAACCCTTCTGTCGTGCGACAGTTCGTCGACTTTCTCGCCGCACGCGGAAAGGAGCTGCGCCTGAGACTCGGCGGCCTCGAAGCATCGACATTGATCGAACTCACTGCATTCGGAACGGCGGTAATGATGAACTACAG
>JACCRL010000033.1 GCA_013813605.1 Gemmatimonadaceae bacterium | reverse complement strand
ACATCGATCAGCTCACCGCAGCGAAATCATTTCCGAAGCCGATCGTAACGCAGCTCGTGAAGCTGGACGTGTTTCATGAAGCCGAGAAGTACCATCAGGACTACATGGTCCACCATCCGAATCAGCCATACATCATGATTCACGATGCGCCCAAGGTCGCGGCGCTGAAGAAGCAGTTCGCGGCGATATACCGGGAGCGGTAAACAGCTCTGATGGCGTTAGCGGATGTCCGCACCGACTAGCGCCGCTTCCACCTGAAAACGCCGTATCCAACGCGCCGGAGCTTCTCAATGTGGGGTCGCCAGGCCGGGTTCACTGCAGCTTCTTCCGCAGGGTCGAACATCATATCGAGAAGCTTCGTTACTCCTCTATGACCCGCGAACCGAGCCCGGACGAGCGAAAGCTGCTTCAGAAATTCGCTTTCCAGCCGTGCCTCATCGGTAGACTCACCGCTACCTGGCCGCCGATGAACCGCCACGGACAACTCGGCTAACAGCGCTAGCTGCGCGTCTGCGTCTGTCGAATCGATTGCGACCGCAGCGCGAAATTGTCTGATAGCGCGTTCCGTCTCGTACTTTTCTGCGAGACAGCGCCCCAGGACGAAATGCCCGATGAATCTCTGCTCCGTGCTCGGCCGCCATGACGGGCCGGGAGCTCCCTCCATTACCGGTCCGAGCGTCGCGATACAGCGCTGGATCTCCTGCGGATTGTGACCGTTATTGCCGAGGCGATAGTGCGAGAGACCTTCGCGAAGTCTTAGCCCTGTCGTTGTGTTCGCATCTGCCGGCCACGCGCCAGATGTGTAATCAGTTGCAGGCCCCTGCGCTGTCGGAAACTCGGCTCCGGGCTCTATACGTATTACGACGTTGTCGCCTGCATGGATACTTCGGATGAAGTGCGGCTCGTTGAGGAGATAGCCGAGATACCGGTCACTCGAGGAATCGTGAGCGATCACGCGCACCCACATCAGCTCCAATCTTGCCGCGTTTGCCGCCGCTGTATCCGGATTGGCAAAGACAATCCGGAAATCGTCTGGATACTCTCGAATTCCGTGCCGGGCCAGACGCTCATCCGTTCGCCACGGCTGTCGAAACAGTGAATCCGTTTCCCATGGGATCCAGCGGGTTGTCCAGGCAGGAGCTGAACCGGGCAGAGTCGCCTGAGCTTGCAGCGCCGGGCGCGCTGGTGCGCACGAAATCAGACAGACGAAACACGACAGGAAAGCGATGGACCGCATGACACTCAAAACCAGTCACCTGCGCGGGGGGATATATACAGGGACAGGTAAGGCCGTAAACGGCAACTGTGTTCGCGGAGGTTACAAGGACCAACCGCTCCCGCCGCAGCTGGGGGAACGATGACGAGCTATTTGCCAGTTAGTGGCATCCGTTAGCGAATATCCGCCCGACCCAACGCCGCCCGCACTGCCTCGCGCATTGCGATCACCGCTTCTTCGCGCGATGCCGGTGAATCCTCGCGCACATGCAGCTCGATCCCGTCGGCGACGCCGAGCCGGCGCCACCGTAGCGCGATGTCATCGTCGTGCGCGACGGCGGCATCCGCGTTGGACCCGAGCGCCGGCGCGAGCGACGTTGCGATCCTCCGCTCGAGCGAGTCACCGGTGACTTCCTTCATCTCCGTCTTGATCACGCCGAGGCTCTGGCCCTCGCGCTGACGAATTTTGATCGACAAGAGCTGCAGGAGATGCCGATACCCGTACGTCGCGCCGGTGCCCGTCCCCTCGGGCCGGTCAAGCAGGCCGCTCGCAACATAAAACCGGACCGCGCGCGCGGATGGCGCGGCGCGGGCAGATGCATTGGTGGGACGAACTCCTGCCGCGTCTACGAGTGCCGTTGCGTGAGCGGCGAGCCCGCGGGCGTTCCAGGGAGCGTGTTTAGCGTGGGCGCGGAGGAGAGCGACAGGCGATTCAGCCATGTGGATAGAATAACGTTAAAGTCCTCCGACCGCTCGTCGTGAGGCAGGTCGCCGGCGGGCGAGAGAACAGACAGCTCGAAGTCGCGCTTCAGCTCCTTGAAGCCGCGGAATTCCTCGACGGGAGTGTTCGATCCCTCCTCTCCCCAAACGAGCAGCGCGGGCTGCGACAGTCTCCGCACCGCGTTCCTTACATCGATGTTGAGATGTCCCGACATCAGTGAGCCCGGCGCATGTCGAGCGCCGCGCTGGTGCGCTGTCGCGTAGTGGATGTCGACGAGCTCGGAGGTGGCGATCGAATCGTCCGAGTACGCCCGCTTGAGGTAGCGGCGGAGGTTCGGCCGCGACACCAGTGCGTTGAACACCGCCGTGCCGGCGATCGGCGTATCAACGGCAAGTCGTCCCGCCTCGCCGCCGATGTTGGCGGGCGTGTGCATCCGCACCAGACCCGACGGCGCAATGAGAGCGAGGGCCGGGAAGCGGTGCGGGTCGCGCGCGGCGAGCACAATCGCGTACGCGCCGGACAGCGACGATGCGACGAGCACGCACGGCTGTCCGATCACGCGGCTCGCGAAATCCGATATCAGCGAGATGTACTGGCGCGCCGAGTAGCGGATGGCGGGCCGGTCGGAGAGGCCGAAGCCGAGCAGGTCGATGGTGTAAACAGTGTTGTTCTTCGCGAGCGCGTCGACGTTGTTGCGCCACTCATACGACCACGCCGACGCATTGATGCCGTGGATGAGCAGGAGCGGCGGACCTTCACCGCGCTTCGTGAATGCGACGCGGCGGTCGCGCCACTCGAAGCCGCCGACCTCACCACCGATGAGGTTTTCGAGCTTGTCGACGCCCTTTCTGGAATAGACGTTATACGCGGCCGCGCCGGCAAGGATCGCTGCGCCGGAGAGAAACAGCTTCCGCCATCCAGTTGCTTCCTGCTTGAGCTCCTCGTCCAGCTCCTCGTCCATCAATCCTCGCAATCGTCCGGGAAAAAAAGGCGCGGTTACCGGAGAGTAACCGCGCCTCCTTCAGCGCACACGGTCAGCCGTAAGTTAGCGCCGTCCGCCCTTCCCGGAGCGGCCGCGTGAAGCTCCACCCTTCCGGCTGGCGCTCTTCGACGCGCTCTTCGGC
>JACCRL010000452.1 GCA_013813605.1 Gemmatimonadaceae bacterium | reverse complement strand
CCTTGGGGGTGCGGCAGCGGTGAGCTTGCGCCCCCCCCCATTGAGTGAAATACGGCAAATGCAACTGCAATGAACTGCAAACGCTGCCAGCTGGTTGCTGGCAGCAGCAAGCGGCCGGCTGCCTACTTCAGGACTTCTGTTAACTTTCGGCCACATTCCTAACCGTCCCCCGCAATCCCGCCATTCAATCCGCGCCGGCTCGCACTTGGAGCCGCGAAAAAGCTGATCTTCGAGAACGAAGAACCGGGTCAGGCCCTCCAGCGCCTGGCCGGGCTCGAGAATTTCGCGTCCGCGAACTTCGGGTCCGAGGAGAACAGCCAACCAGTGAGAACTTCAATGTCCCGACCGCGCACGACCATACTCGACAATCTCGACGAGATGTACCGCGAGGCGTTTGCCCGCGCCAAGGCCTCGGGCGACGAATCGCAGATGGCGGCACTCGATTTTGCGTATCGCCGCGAACAGCTCTATTTCGAGATCCTGCTCGATGTGCGCGACGCGATTGCCCGTCGCTGAGCACGGCACTCCTCATCGCGACTGAGCGCTCATGAACAGTATGTGGGGCTGGATCGGCTTCAATGTGGCCGTGCTCGCGATTCTCGCGCTCGACCTTGGCATTCTGCACAAGAAGTCCGAGCGCGTTTCTCTGCGCGAGGCAGCGTCGTGGAGCGCGGTCTGGGTTGCGCTGTCGCTCACGTTCGCGTTTGCGATCTGGCGGACGATGGGACGGCAGCCGGGACTGGAGTTTCTTACCGGCTACCTGATCGAGTACGCGTTGTCCGTCGACAACATCTTTGTATTCGTCCTCATCTTCTCCTACTTCAAGGTGCCGGAGGAGTACCAGCACCGCGTCCTGTTCTGGGGCATCATCGGAGCGCTGCTGTTGAGAGGCGCCATGATCGTCGCCGGCTCGGCGCTCGTCACCCGGTTCGCGTGGACGCTGTACATCTTTGGCGCGTTCCTTGTCTTTACCGGCATCAAGATGGCGCTGCAAAAGGACGGCGACTCGTACAATCCTGAAAAGGACCCGGTGCTGCGGCTAGCGCGGAAGATGATGCCCGTGACAAAGGATTATCACGGCGACCGCTTCTTCGTCGAGCAGGCTGATGCATCGGGTGTGATGAGAAAGGCGGCGACGCCGCTCTTCATCGTGCTTGTTCTCGTCGATACCACTGACGTTATTTTCGCGACGGATTCGATCCCGGCGATCTTCGCCGTCACGCGCGACCCGTTCATCATCTACACCTCGAACATCTGCGCGGTGCTCGGGCTGCGCGCACTGTATTTCCTGCTTGCCAACGTGGTGGACAAGTTCGGCTACCTCAAGCTGGGACTCTCGCTGGTATTGATCTTCATCGGCGGGAAGATGCTGCTCGAGCATTTCATCCACATTCCGATAATCGCTTCGTTGGGCGTCGTTGGCGCAATCCTTGTTGCGTCGATCCTCGCCTCGCTCCGCTGGCCGCGCCCCGAACACGCCGCCGCTGCGACCAGTACCACAAAGGACAGCAAATGAGGCCGAACATACGCCTGTCTGCCGCGCTGTTTGCTCTGGGCGCCCCGCTATGCCAGGCCGCGGCGCAGAAGCCCGGCAGGGATATCGCGCTCGACTTCCGAATGAGCACCGTTACCACTGGCGCAGTCGGCAACGAGGTCGTCACCGGCCGCGTCATTGCGACGAACGACAGGGCGCGGCTCGACATGAAGGGCGGCGGCGGAGTCCGGGTGGTGCCCCTTCCCGGCAACGGCGACGTGAGCATGATCGTGACCGACGGCGGCAAGACGCTCACCTACATCGACGCCGCGAACAGGACATACATGCGCATGCGGCCGGCCGAGATGATCGAGGACGTGCAGAAGATGGGTGGGCTGACGATGCAATTCTCCGGAACCGTGGCAACGGTGGACAATCTAGGCGCGGGCCCGTCCATACTCGGTCACCCGACCGCGCATTACCTCGTCACCACGGGAATGACGATCGCAATGAACGCGATGGGCCAGCAGCAGACGGTGCAGATCTCGAGCAAAACGCACTACTACTACGCCACGGATATCCCCAGCTCGCTCAATCCGTTCGCGGCCATGAGCGGAACGGACATGGGCACCATGTTCGGCGGCACAAACAGGGATTTCGCCGACAAGATGCGCGCCGCGCAGGCAAAGCTTCCCAAGGCAATTCCTCTGCGAACGACCACCGATGCGACGATCACCACGGACGGCCGCACGCGCGTGACGAAGACGCAGACCGAGGTCACGGCGATCAAGTGGATCACCGCCGACCCGAAATCGTTCCTCGTACCTGCTGGATACAAGGCGTTGACTACGCCGGGCGCGCCAGGACCTGACGGCAGGTGAACCCAGCCATAAAAAAAGGTGGCTCTCACGAGCCACCTTTTTTTTTACGCTCCAGCCGCGCTTCTCAGAATTTCACAATTTCTTCATACGCCTTCCTGAACGTCTCCACCTGCGGGAGAATCGCATCCTCCAGCCGCGGCGCGTAGCCGACAAAAGTATCCGTTGACGCGATCCGCCTGACCGGCGCGTCCAGCCACGCGAAACATTCGTCAGCGATAGCAGCAGCGATCTCGGCGCCGTAACCCCAGGAGAGCGAGTCCTCATAGGCTACGATGACGCGCGACGTCTTCTTCACCGAAGTGAAAACCGCCTCGCGATCCCACGGACTCAGCGTGCGCAAATCCAGAATCTCCACCGAGATCCCGTTATCGGCGACTGCATTCGCCGCCGTAAGCGCTCGCTGCACCGTCGCGCCGTACGTCACCACCGTCACGTCCGTTCCCTCGCGCACCGTCTTCGCCTTGCCGAACGGAATCATGAAGTTCGGGCCGGGGTAGCTCGACTTGTTGTACGTCTGCCGGTAAAGATGCTTGTGCTCGAGGAACAGGGCGGGGTCGTCGCAGCGGATCGCGGTGCGGAGCAACCCGTTGGCATCGAGCGCAGTCGCCGGACAGACGACGCGCAGCCCGGGACAGTGCGTGAAGATCGAAGCGCCGGTCTGGGAGTGATAGATGGCGCCCCTGATGTAGCCGCCATACGTCGTGCGCACGACGATCGGCGTCGAGAAATTGTTATTGGACCGCCACCGCATCGTCGCCAGTTCGTCGCGGAGCTGCATGTACGCAGGCCAGATGTAATCGAAGAACTGGACCTCCACCACCGGCTTGAACCCGCGCGCCGCCAGACCGATCGCCCGCCCCACAATGTTCGCCTCGGCCAGCGGCGAGTTGTACACGCGTGCCCCGCCGAACTCCTTTTGCAGTCCCCACGTCACCTTGAA
The DNA here is from genome assembly GCA_013813605.1 of Gemmatimonadaceae bacterium. Taxonomy (GTDB): domain Bacteria; phylum Gemmatimonadota; class Gemmatimonadetes; order Gemmatimonadales; family Gemmatimonadaceae; genus UBA4720. The sequence continues at coordinate 484 of JACCRL010000452.1, read as the reverse complement.
CACGCCGCCCTTGCCCTTGACCTTGCCGAGGTGCTCCTCGCGCGACACGTCGGCGACGTCCTGGCCGAAGACGAGAATCTTCGGATCGCGCCGCATCTCGTCTTTCATGCAGGCGTTGAGCAGATCGACCATCGTCGTCGGGTCACCGGCGAACTGCGGATCGTCCTCGGTGTCGAACTGCTCGCCGGTGGGATCGACATCGGGCGAGTAAACGCCGTAGTAGATCGTCTCGGGACCGGGCTGAGGCTGCGCGAGCGCGTCGTCCGTCGCTTCGAGCACGAGCGCGTCCACTTCTTCCTGAATCTTTTTTATCTCACTCTCGGTGGCGTGCCCTTCCTTTACCAGCCACTGCGGGAACAGCGTCACGGGATCGCGCGCGGCATCCGCTTCACGCTCGGCGGTCGGCCTGTACATCGTCTCGTCGTCGGAAAGCGAATGTGAGTATGGGCGGATGACGCTCGCGTGCACCAGCGCCGGACCCTTT
>JACCRL010000451.1 GCA_013813605.1 Gemmatimonadaceae bacterium | reverse complement strand
CGAGCGCCGCCGTGGGCTCGTCGAGCACGAGGAGCTGCGCGTCGCGCATGTACGCGCGGGCGAGGGCGACCTTCTGCCACTCGCCGCCGGAGAGGTCCACGCCGCCGTCGAAGCGTCGGCCGAGCATCTGCCGGTAACCCTTCTCGAAACGTGGCAGCAGCGACGCGGCAAGTGAGTTCTCGGCGGCTTCCGTGATGCTGTCCGGAGTTCCACCGTTTGCCGCGAGCTGGACTCTCACCGACTCGATCTCGCCGACGCCGATGTTCTCGTCGAAGCGCATGTCGTAGCGCACGAAGTCCTGGAAGATCACCCCGATCGCGCGCCGCAGGCTGTCGAGATCGTATTCCCTGAGATCGACTCCGTCGAGCGTGATCCGGCCCTCGGTCGGGTCGTAGAGCCGCGCGAGCAGTTTGGTGATCGTGGTCTTGCCCGCGCCGTTCTCGCCCACGAGTGCGACCCTCTCACCGGGGGTCAGCGCGAGGTCCACGTGGCGGATTGCCCAGCGCTCGCTGCCCGGATACCGGAAGCCGACATCCTCGAAGACGAACCCGCGCTTTAGCGGCACCGGGACGACAACCGCATTGGGGGGCGAAGAAATCGTCGGCTCCATCTCGAGGAACACGAACAGGTCACGCAGATAAAGCGCCTGTTCGTAGACGCTGCTGGCCGAGAGAAGAATGCTCTGGATCACATCCCGTCCTCTGCCAAACGACGCGGCAAGGAATGTCAGCATCCCGATCGTGATGTCGCCGCGCACCGCGCGCACGAGAATAATCGCATACGCGCCGTAGTATCCGACCGTTCCGAGGATCGAAAGCAGCGCGCTCACGAGGCCGCGGCGCAGTGACAGGCTGCGGTTCTCCTCGTAGAACTTTCGCGACAGCACCCGATAGCGGTCCGTCAGCCACGGCGCCAACCCGAACATCTGCACTTCCTTTGCTGTCTTGTCGCTCGCTCCCACGAACCGCAGGTAGTCGAGCTGGCGGCGCTCGGGGGTCCAGCGGAACAGGAGTGAGTAACCCATCGATGCGAAGTGCGTCTCGCCCAGGAAGCTGGGCAGAACCGCGGCGACGAGGAGCAGCAGCAGCCACGGACTGTAGGCAATCAGCGCGGCGCCGAGTGTAAGGAGTGTCAGGCCATCCTGCATCATCGACAGCAGCTGCGTCAGCAGCGCAATGCGGCCGACCGTCTGTCGCCGCGCGCGCTCGAGGTGATCGTAGAACGTCGGGTTTTCGAACTGGGCGAGGTCGAGCCTGGCCGCGTGGTCCATCAGCCGTATGCTCATGTCGTTCGAGAACAGGTCGCTGAGCAGGCTCTCGACCAGTGACGACCCGCGCGCGAGTATCTCGCCGGCGAGGACGATTGCGATCTCGATCGCGAGGTAGCGCCATACTTCCGACACCGGCCCCTGGCCTGCCTTCGCGGCGAGGACGGAATCGAGAATGAGTTTTCCCACCCAGAACGTCGCCACCGGCACGACGGAGCGGAGCAGTCGCAGCACAAGCATCGCCGTCGCATACCCGCGATGCGTACGCCAGATCAGTCGTGCGAGCGGAGGAACGTACTTGAGCGCGTCGATGCGCTCGTTCCAGGAGGGCGGCGGCGCGTCCGTGTCGCGACGGCCGCGGCCCGGCGCTGGCAAGATGATCGGGTGGCTCACTTGCTCCTGTCGCGCTCCACTCCGAAGCCGGCCGCTTCCCACGCATCGAACCCGCCCTCGAGATTGGCGACATCGGGGATTCCTCGCGCCTGCAGCAGGCTTGCCGCAATCGAAGAGCGCCCGCCGCCCTTGCAATGGAGCACCACCGGACGTGATCCATCGAGCTCAGATATCCGCTCCGGCAGTGATGCAAGCGGAATGTGAAGCGCGCCGGGCAGGTGTCCAGCATCCCATTCGTGCGCTGCGCGCACATCCACCACCTGTGCGGTGCCGCGCTTCATACTGCGGAGCGCGTCCACGCTCAGTTGCGGAACCTGTTCCTGCCTGGCCGGGGACGACGAGTTTCCGGCCACTGCATCGGCGGAAAAGTATCCACCGAGGCGGCTGATACCGATCCGGCGCAGGCTCCGCGCAATGGCTTTCACCGCATCGCGGTTCGGAGAGTCCGTGATGAGAAAAATCTCCCGGTCGTAGGGAACAATCGAGCCAACCCAGTTGAGGAACGACTTGTTTGCGGGAATGTTGATCGCTCCCTGCACGTGTCCCTTCGCGAAGACGGACGCGGCCCTCGTGTCGATTACCGTTGCGCCGGCGGCAAGTGCTCCGGCGAGCGCTTTCGGGTCGCGCTTCCTCGGGTCCCGGATGGGCGGAGGAACTTCAGCGTGCCGATTGCGGCGCTTCATCTCCGCGAAGTAGCGAGGCGGCACCGGCTGCCCATCGAGAACTTTACTTACGAACGCGTCTTCCGATTTTTCCGCGAACGCCCAGTTGAACCGCTTCTCGTAACCAAGCGTGGACGCCGGCATCGCTCCCAGCGCCTTGCCGCACGCCGAGCCGGCGCCGTGTCCGGGCCAGAGCTGAAGGTGATCGGGGCGGCTGAGAAAGCTCTCGAGCGAGCGGTAGAGATCGCGAGCGGCGCTTTCCATGCTCCCAGTCGCGCCTGCGGCCCGTTCGAGCAAGTCGGGCCGGCCGACGTCTCCCACGAATATGAAGTCGCCCGTTACCGCGCCGACGGGTTCGGCACCGCGTTCCTCATCGGTCACGAGAAACGTGAGGTGCTCCGGAGTGTGTCCCGGGGTGTGCAGGGCGCCAACGGCTACGCTGCCGGCCGAGATAACGTCGCCATCACGCAGTCTCTCGACGTTACGATCGGCGTCGATCAGGTAACCCCACTCCGCGCCGCCCTCAGCCGATAAATGGAGCGTTGCATCAGCGGCCCTCGCAAGCTCGGCAGCGCCGGAGACGAAATCGGCGTGAATGTGCGTCTCGGTCACGTGAGCGATGTGGAGACGCTCGGCCGCCGCAGCCTGAAGGTAAATGTCAGTGTCAAGGCCGGGGTCGAACACGATCGCCTCGCGAGCCGTCTCGCAGGCCATCATATAGCTGGCCTGCGCCAGCGTGTCGTCGTAAAAGCGCTTGAGGATCATCTGCGCGTGCACCCGCGAGGAAAGTTGCTGGCCGTGTCACCACTTGTTAGCGTACTTACACGGCACCGGCCGACACGTACACCGGCAATATACAAGTGAGTGATGCCCCGCACCGAGCGTAACGATCCAGAGCTGAGCCGCGAAGAGCTGGTCCGATACAGCCGCCATATCCTGCTGCCGCAGGTCGGCGAGAACGGCCAGCGCGCGCTCAAGCGTTCCCGCGTTCTCGTCGTCGGCGCTGGCGGGCTCGGCTCGCCAATCTCGCTCTATCTGGCCGCGGCTGGCGTTGGCACGCTCGGGCTGGTCGAGTTCGACAAGGTCGATCTCTCGAATCTCCAGCGGCAGATACTGCACGGTTCTGCGGCCGTCGGCAGCTCCAAGCTCGATTCCGCCCGCGACCGCCTGCGCGACATCAATCCGAACGTAACGCTTGAGACATACGACACCCGTTTGACATCAGCCAACGCGCTCGAGATCGCGCGCGGCTACGATGTTATCGTGGACGGCACCGACAACTTCGCGACGCGCTATCTCGTCAACGATACGTCGGTGCTGCTTGGAATCCCGAACGTCTACGGGAGCGTGTATCGCTTCGAGGGACAGGCGTCGGTTTTTGGCGCGGCAGGCGGACCATGCTACCGTTGCCTGTTTCGTGAGCCGCCGCCGCCGGGCCTCATCCCCAATTGCGCCGAGAGCGGTGTGCTTGGAGTGGTTCCCGGCCTGATAGGCACCATTCAGGCGGCGGAAGCGTTGAAGATGCTGCTGGGAATCGGCGAGCCGCTCGTGGGGAAGCTTCTCCTCCTCGACGCGCTCACGTTGGCGTTCCGCACGATCGCGATCAGAATGGACCCTGAGTGCCCGGCATGCGGAACGCGCGAGATTCGCGAGCTTCAGGACTACGATGCTCTATGCGGGACTGGTGATCCTGAAGCGGCCGGAAGCGTCGTCAGGGAAATCGAGCCGGTGCAGCTCGCGGCGCGGATCGAGCGAGGTGACGAGCTCGACATCATCGACGTGAGAGAGCCGTACGAGTGGAAGATGGGGCACATCCCGGGAGCGCGGCTCGTTCCCCTGGCCCAGATACCGGCGGAAATCCAGCGCCTCGACCCGCGTCGCGAAACCATCTTCTACTGCAAGGTCGGAGCACGCAGCATGTTCGCGGCAAGCCAGGTCGCCGCGGCCGGCGTGCGCGATGTCAGCAATCTGAGCGGCGGAATTCTCCGTTGGATTGACGACGTCGATCCAACGCTGCCCAGATACTGAGATGATCCCTCCCAACCCGATTACGCGCTTCCGCGAGGTCTACGCGCTCGCCAACGAGATAGATCGTTCCATCGTGCCGGATCCCAGCGCGATGTCGCTTGCAACGGTAGAGGAGGGCGGACAGCCCGCCGTCAGAATCGTGCTCCTCAAGGCGTTCGACGAAAGTGGTTTCGTCTTCTACACCAACCATGGGGGAAGAAAGGGCCGCCACCTTGTCGCGCACCCGCGCGCCGCTCTGTGCTTCTACTGGCCGCCGCTCGGGATTCAGGTCAGAATCGAGGGCGATGTGGCCAGGGTCGGCGATTTGGAAGCCGATGCCTACTTTGCGACGCGCCCACGCACCAGCCAGCTCGGCGCCTGGGCGTCGAAACAGAGCGAGCCGATGGAGAGTCCAGACGCGCTCACCGACCGGCTCGCCGAGTTCGAGCGAAAGTTTGCGGGAGGAGATGTGCGGAGACCCGACTTCTGGTCAGGATTCCGCGTTCGTCCCGCGCGCATCGAGTTCTGGAAGGAACGGGCGAACAGGCTGCACGAGCGCCACCTTTACACTCGCGACGGGCCGGGGTGGCGGATCGAGGTCCTCTACCCGTGAAAACGCCGGATGAGGTTTCGATGTCGCGAACGCGAGGGCGTTTTCCGGTGCATTGACAGGCTCAATAGCTCCAGACTGCTCCGCTGTCGGCTCCCTGCTCCAGTGTTGAAAGAGCCAGCCGACGAGTCGCCACCCCAACGCAACACGCCCCAAGGCGGTACCCAACCTCCGGTGAACCGCGTAAAATGGTGGGATGACCAGCACCAGACTGCCGAGAACGAAAGTGTCCCCCGAAGTAGCCGAAGAGACCGACACCGCGGAACCGTGGACGGTCGAGACGGCGCGAGCTCTCTACAACATCGAGGGATGGGGCGTCGGGTACTTTGACATCAATGAAGCCGGTCACGTCGTCGTCACTCCCGACCGCCACAAGCCCGACCGGGCACTCGATCTCTACGAGCTCGCCAACGACCTGGAAGAGCAGGGAGTCGGCCGCCCCGTGCTGCTTCGCTTTTCGGACATCCTGCGCTCACGCATCGAGTCGCTGAACGAGCGCTTCGCCCTCGCCCGCGAAGAATTTTCGTACGAAGGCGGATACACGACGGTGTTTCCAATCAAGGTCAATCAGCAGCGTCATGTCGTCGAAGAGATCGTCGAGTTCGGCAAGCACGCCGGAGTCGGTCTCGAGTGCGGCAGTAAGCCGGAGCTGCAGGCGGTGCTTGGGCTCGCCGAGCACACGGATCACCTCATCGTCTGCAACGGCTACAAGGACGAGGAGTTCATGCGCCTCGCGCTGATGGGTCAGAAGCTCGGTCACCAGGTTTTCATCGTTCTCGAGCAGCTCAGCGAGGTCGATGTCCTCCTGCAGGTCGCCGACGAGCTCGGGGTCAACCCGACCGCCGGCGTGCGTATCAAGCTCGTCGCGGAGGGTTCGGGGCGGTGGGCGAAGAGCGGCGGCGAGAAATCCAAGTTCGGCCTCAGCACAGCCCAGCTCGTGAAGCTCGTCGACAAGCTCGCGTCGCTTGGCCGGCTCGACATCCTCAAGCTCATCCACTTCCACCTCGGCTCGCAGATCACCGACATCCGCTACATCAAGGCGGGGCTGCAGGAGATTGCGCGCTACTATGCCGAGCTTCGCGAGATGGGCGTCGATATCACGCATGTCGATGTCGGCGGGGGCCTGGGAGTGGATTACGACGGAAGCAATTCCACGTCGCAGGCGAGCGTGAACTATTCGCTGCAGGAGTACGCCGACGATGTCGTTTACACGCTGGCCGACGCCTGTCGCGAGCACGAGCTGCCGATGCCGCACATCATCAGTGAATCCGGTCGCGCGCTCACCGCGCACCACGCGCTTCTGCTGTTGAACGTCATCGATGTCGAGTCACAAGCGGACAACGTCGTGCCGCGGCTCACGAAAAAGGATCACGGCTTTCTTCACGAAATGGCGGCCGACTTCGCCGCTGTCTCGAAGCGGCGCGTGAGGGAAGTGTTTCACGACGCGACCTTTTCGAAAGAGCGGGCGCAGGAGCTGTTCAACAGCGGCGTGCTCTCGCTGCGCGACCGCGCGATCGCCGAGCAGATCTATCTGGCGACGATCTCCAAGGTGGCGCGAATCGCCCAGCGCGACCGCCCGGAGCATGCGGACATCATCGAGGATCTCGAGGCCACGCTCGTGGACCGGTACTTCTGCAACTTCTCGCTCTTTCAGTCGCTGCCTGACAGCTGGGCGATCGACCAGCTCTTTCCAATCATGCCTATCCATCGGCTCAACGAGGAGCCGACGCGCCGCGGCACCATTCAGGACGTTACCTGCGATTCGGATGGGAAGATCGAGAGATTCATCGGCGACCGGACGCCGCGTCCGAGTCTCGAGCTCCACCCGTTCAGCGACGACGAGCCATACGTACTGGGGATTTTTCTCACCGGAGCATACCAGGAGATACTCGGCGACCTGCACAATCTGTTCGGGGACACCAACGCCGTGCACATTCGGCTGTCCGAGAAAGATGGCTACGAGGTCACCGACCTGGTGCATGGCGACACGGTTACCGAGGTGCTCGCCTACGTGCAGTTTCGCGCGTCGGACCTGCTCGCGACTTTCAGGCGCAAGGTATCGAACACCGCGACCCTGTCTCGGCAGGAGGCGAACGCCTTCATTGCCGATTATGTCGCGGGGCTGGAGGGCTACACATACCTCGAAGGGGAGGCGGCCAAGTAGACCGCTGCCCGTCGCTCGCAACTTCGATACAAAAGTTGAGTGCTGCGCCCCCCAGCCGCCCCCGGCCTATTTGGAAGCGAGCCTCTTCTCCACCTCGCCCCAGTTGACGACGTTCCACCAGGCATTCATGTAATCCGGCCGCTTGTTCTGGTACTTCAGGTAGTAGGCGTGCTCCCACACATCGAGTCCGAGGATGGCTTTCTTACCCTCCATCAGCGGATTGTCCTGATT
>JACCRL010000434.1 GCA_013813605.1 Gemmatimonadaceae bacterium | reverse complement strand
CACTGACGCAATTCTCGGTGCCGCTGGCCTCGGTGACATCGGCGAGATGTTTCCCGACACCGATCCCGCCAACCGTGGGCGCGTTTCGCTTGAGATGCTCGCCGCGGCGGTGGAAAAAGTGGGGCGCGCGGGCCACGCAATCAGCCAGGTCGATGTAACGGTAATTGCCGAGCGCCCGAAGCTTTCGCGTTACGGGTCACAGATACGATCCAGATTGGGGCCAGTTTTGCGTATTGATCCCGCGAACGTGAGCGTCAAGGGAAAGTCGAACGAGGGGATGGGGTGGATTGGCCGCGGTGAGGGCCTCGCCTGCATCGCCGTTGCAACTCTCGAGGGGAATCGCTAGCGAATGCTCGAAACGCTCACCACCTGGCTCGGACAGCTGCCACTGGGCACGCTGTACGTTGCGATCATCGGCCTTTCTGCCTTCGAGAACTTCTTTCCGCCCTTTCCTTCCGATGGCGTCATCGCCTTCGGCAGCTTTCTCGTCGCGCGCGCCAAGGGCTCGCCATTGACGGTCTGGCTGCTCGGCATGATAGGGAATGTCGGGGGCGCCGTCGTCATGTACGCTCTGTCGCGTAAATACGGCGCGGAGACCTTCAAGCGCCGGCTGGAGAAGTTCGGGGGGCCCACCGCCGAGAAGAAAATGCAGGATCTGTACGCGAAGTATGGCGTCGGGGCTCTCTTCGTCAGCCGTTTTCTTCCCGGCGTGCGGGCGATCGTGCCGCCGTTCGCCGGGGCGATGAAGTTACCGGCCGGAAGAGTGATCTTCGCAATCGCCAGCGCAGCAGCCCTGTGGTTCGGATTCATCACCTTCCTTGCATTTCGGGCCGGTGACAACTGGGAGCTCCTCCAGAGCTACCTCGTGCGGTCGGGCAAGGCCGCGGGAATCATTGCGGTGGCGATCACCGCGCTGGCGGTCGGCGTGTGGCTGGTCCGCCGCCGGCAGCCGAAGAGTGAGTAACCCGGCGCTCGACGATGCGGTCGCGCGGGCTTTCTATGTCGAGCGCTTCGACGATTTCCTCGCTCTCGAGCAGGGTGCTGCCTACCAGACGAGCAAGGCCTACAAGCTGGACGTCGCGCGCTTCGTCACCTACGCGAAGGTAAAGGGCGCGGCGACGCCGGGCGATGTCGGCGCGCGTACGCTCAGGGAATACATCTATTACCTCAAGGACCTCGGGCTCGCGCCAGCCTCGATCCGCCGCAACGTGTCTGCGGTGCGGACATACTTCAAGTTCCTCGTCGGGGAGGGCCTGGTCGTCCGGGATCCGGCCGAGCGGCTCGAAACACCAAAGAAGTGGCGGACGCTGCCCGAGGTGCTTGGGGTGGACGAAGTCGCGAAGCTCCTCGCCACGCCGTCACTCGATGAGCCGCTCGCGTTCCGTGACCGGGCGATGCTAGAGGTCGCCTATGGCGCGGGGCTGCGTGTCTCTGAGTGGATCTCGCTCAGCATGCGCGATGTGTTGCTGCAGGATCACCTCGTGCGCGTGTTCGGCAAGGGATCGAAGGAGCGGCCGGTACCGATTGGCAGGAGCGCGATTGCGGCAATCGCGATCTACCTGCGGGAGCTGCGCCCGAAGCTGGAGAAGGGCGAAGGGAAAGGAATTCTCTTTTTGAATTCGCGGGGCGCGCCACTTTCCCGCATGGGTGCGTGGAAGATCCTGCGCAAGTACGTGGACAAGGCGGGCATTCTCAAGCCTGTTTCGCCGCACACGCTCCGGCACTCATTTGCAACTCACCTGCTCGAAGGTGGAGCGGACCTGCGCGCGGTTCAGGAAATGCTCGGCCACGTGGATATCTCGACAACGCAGATCTACACGCACATCGACCGCGAATACCTGCGCAGCGTCCACAAGCAGTTTCATCCGCGCGCCTGAGCCTGCCGTGCTACTCGTCATAGACAACTACGACTCCTTCACCTACAACCTCGTCCAGTATTTCGGCGAGCTCGGCGCGGAGCCCGTCGTCAGGCGCAATGACGAGATCGCCGTCGAAGACATCGCGACGATGGAGGTTTCGGCAATCGTAATCTCGCCCGGTCCCTGCACGCCCGCCGAGGCGGGTATCTCGGTCGCTGTCGTTAAACGCTGGGGGAGCACTATCCCCACGCTCGGCGTGTGCCTTGGTCACCAGGCAATCGGCGAGGCCTATGGGGGCGAGATTATCCGGGCGAAGACGCTGATGCACGGGAAGACCTCCAGGATCGAGCACGACCGTACCGATCTGTTCGCCGGGATTCCGAGCCCGCTCGAGGTTATGCGCTATCATTCACTTGTCATCAGGGACGGGTCGCTGCCACCCGAGCTCGAAGTAACGGCTCGCGGCGTGGACGATCCCACCGAGATACACGCCATCAGGCACCGTGCGCATCCGGTCTGGGGAGTGCAATTTCATCCCGAGTCCATTCTCACCGAAAAGGGAAAGGACATCCTGAAAAACTTTCTCAGCCTCGCGCGATGAAGACACTCCTTCGTTTAGTCGTAATGTCAGTCGTGGTTCTTTCATCGGCCCAGGCGTTGGCGCAGGACACGGTGAGAGTCACGAACCTTCCCGACACCGCCTATGTCATCTACAAGGATCCGGCGTTGTCGCTTCCGTTCGGCATCGGCCTTCGTATTCCGTCGTACGATCGGGTGAACGGTCTCACGCTGCCGTTTGGGCCGCACTACGAGCCCGACGAATCGCTGCAGGTGGACGGAATCGTTTCATATCGCTCGCATCTCGGCGCGCTCGACCTCTCGATCGAAGGGCTGTTCAAGCCCGCCGAGAACAGCGAGGTAAAGGCATTCTTTGGCAGGGGCACGTTTACAAACGACGGCTGGATTCGCTCCGACCTGGTGAACTCCGTTGCATCGTTCTTTGTCGGCAGCGACGCACGCAATTATTTTCGCGCCGACCGCGCTGAGGCGCGGTACACCCAGACACTTGGCGTTTCCGGCATCACGCTGACGCCTTTCATCGGCGCCCGTACGGAGCGCGACTGGTCTACGGGCTCACTCGACCCGCGCAGCTCGCCGTGGAGCGTCTTCGGCAGGACCGACAGCCTGAAGATGAGGCGACCGAACCCGCGTGTCGCGCGGGGCCGTATCAGCTCCGGGCTCGCCGGAACGGGCCTCGAGCTCGCACGGGGGAACCTCGAAGCAGCTTTCGATGCATCGGTGGAACACGCATTCTCGAGTTCGCTTCAGCCCGGCTGTTATGCGATCCCCCCTGATGCCGCTTGCATCCAGGCGCGGCCGGTCGCGGATGTTGCGCCGGAAGACAGGTTTACCCAGGCGACCCTTGGGAGCACCGTATCATTCCCGACGTTTGGAAACCAGACGTTCGCATTCAAGGGCCACGCGGTGCTCACGGGCAATGGAATAGCTCCACCGCAGCGCTACGCGTATCTGGGTGGGGCGGGGACTCTGGCCACGGTTGACCTCCTGGCTCTTGGCGGCGATCGCCTCCTCTTCGTGCAGGGGGACTACACCGTCCCCTTCGAGCGCATAAAGATCAAGTTTCTGGGCAGCCCGTACGTGGTGCTGCGCTACGCGGCTGGAAGCGCCGGGGTGGGCAAGCTGCCGACTCTCATCCAGAATCTGGGAGTGGGCGCTGGGGCGAGCTTCTTTCGCATCGACTACACCATCGACCCGGCGTCAAACCGGTCGCCATTCTCGAGGCGATCCGCATTTTCGATCGGAGTTTCGCTCACTCTGTAACGGCTCCGATGAAGTTTGCGCCGGGTCGCGCTTAACGGTATATTGCCGAGCGTGACTTTCACGTCGTGTCGCGCAAAAATGGGTGGGTGATTGAGCACGCTCGTGGTCATTCCGGCGCGCCTCGGCGCGATGCGCCTCCCGCGAAAGCCCCTCCGCCTTCTCTCCGGCCTCCCCCTCATCGTCAGGGTCTGGCAAAGAATCTCACAAATGAACCTCGCCGACAGCGTTGTCGTCGCTACCGATGATGAAGCGGTTGCCGCGACGGTGAGGAAAGCCGGCGCCGAATGCGTCATGACCAGCTCCGAGCATACCTCCGGAACGGAGCGGGTGGCGGAGGTCGCGGCGCAGCCGAAGTTCAGCCACTACGAAACGATCGTGAATGTGCAGGGCGACGAGCCGTTCATCGGTCCGGGCGCAGTTCGTGGGGCCGCGGAAATGGTGTCCAGCCGCAGATTCCCGCTCGGCACTGCTGCATCGCCCGCCGGGCCCGAAATTCTCGACACTCCGAGCCTGGTGAAGGTGGTAACCGCAGACGATGGGCGCGCGATGTACTTCTCCCGGGCGCCCATTCCGTTCCTGCGCGATACGGCGGACTCGCCCCGACGCGACGCACGCACCTACCAGCACATCGGCGTCTATGCATATGCGCGCGATGCGCTCACGAAGTGGGTCTCGCTCCCTGTCCACCCGCTGGAGGAGATCGAGCGGCTCGAGCAGCTCCGTCCGCTCGCCGCCGGATTGCCGATGGGAGTCGCGATCACGACCGAAGCGCCCGCCAGCGGTATCGATACCGAACAGGATCTCGAGCGTGCAAACTCGCGTTGGGATGCTTTCATGATGGAGGAGGCAGCGCATGCCGGTTAACTCGAGCCAGCAGACGCGCTACATCTTCGTTACCGGTGGTGTCGTCTCATCGCTGGGGAAGGGAATCGCCGCCGCATCGCTTGGCCGGTTGCTCGTCGAGCGCGGAATGCGCGTCACGATCATGAAGTTCGACCCGTATCTCAACGTCGATCCCGGGACGATGTCGCCGTTCCAGCACGGCGAAGTATTCGTCACCGACGACGGCGCGGAGACCGACCTCGACCTCGGCCACTACGAGCGCTTCATCGACAGGGCGCTTGCGCAGGCAAACAACATCACCACCGGTCGCATTTACCTCAACGTCATCACCAAGGAGCGGCGCGGGGAATATCTCGGCTCGACAGTGCAGGTGATCCCGCACGTCACCGACGAGATCAAGGGCGCGATGAAGCGACTGGCGCCGGAGAGCGATGTCGTCATCGTCGAGATCGGCGGCACCGTCGGCGATATCGAGTCGCTGCCGTTTCTCGAGGCCATCCGCCAGTTCCGCCACGAGATCGGAAGAGAGAACGCGATCTTCATCCACCTGACGCTGGTGCCTTACATTGCCGCCGCCGGCGAGGTCAAGACGAAGCCGACGCAGCACTCCGTGCGCGAGCTGATGGAAATCGGAATCCAGCCCGACATCCTCATCTGCCGTAGCGAGCGGGCGCTTTCGGAAGACGTGAAGCGGAAAATCGCACTCTTCTGCAACGTCGAGTTCGGCGCCGTGATCGAGAGCCGCGACGTGCCGACGATCTACCAGATTCCGCTGCTGTTTCACGAGCAGGGACTGGACGAGCGGGTAATGCACCGGCTCGGACTGCTCGGAAGAAAAGCGCCCGACCTCTCCACGTGGCGGGGCATGGTCGAGCGAATCCTGCGGCCACACGGCCGCGTGAAGATCGCCGTCATCGGCAAGTACACGGACCTCATCGACAGCTACAAGAGCGTCCAGGAGGCTTTGATTCACGGTGGCGTCGGCAACGACGTCGGCGTGGAGATATCGTGGCTCGCCAGCGATCTGTTCGTGAGTCGGGAGCGGACGAGAGAGCTACTCGCCGACTTTCATGGACTGCTCGTGCCGGGCGGTTTCGGTGTGCGCGGCGTGGAAGGAATGCTCGAGGCGATCCGATACGCCCGCGAGTCGGGCCTCCCGTTCTTCGGGATCTGCCTTGGAATGCAGACGGCGATCATCGAGTTCGCGCGTAACGTGATGGGAATAGCCGACGGCCATTCCAGCGAGTTCGCCCCCGAGTGCGACAACGCCGTGATTTCATTGATGGAATCGCAGCAGCATGTGACCGACATGGGCGGCACGATGAGGCTCGGCGCCTACCCCTGCAAGCTTGGGCAGGGAACGCGGGCAGCGGCGATCTATGGAGTCGGACAGGTAAGCGAGCGCCACCGCCATCGGTACGAGGTTTCCAACGCTTTCCGCGATAAGTTTGTCGAGCACGGTCTCAACCTCAGCGGGCTTTCGCCCGACGGATCGCTGGTCGAGATGGTCGAGCTGCCGACCCATCCGTGGTTCATCGGGTGCCAGTTCCATCCCGAGCTTCAGTCGCGCCCGAACCGGCCACACCCGCTCTTCGCCAGCTTCATCGCCGCCGCCGTGCAGGCTCGGTCGCCCGCCGGCAGCGCGAGGACGCGCTCGCCGCTCAAAGCAGCGGAGTAGGTGGTGGCGACCATATTTCCATCCGATCAGCTCTTTCTGATCGCCGGGCCTTGCGTCCTCGAGAGCGACGAGCTGAACCTGCGCGTCGGCGAAACACTCGCCAGGATGGCGGAGAAAGTTCCGGGCGGAATCATCTACAAGGCGAGCTTCGACAAGGCGAATCGCTCTAATCGCGGCGCGGCGAGGGGCCCGGGGCTTGATACTGGACTCGCCGCACTCGACCGGGTACGCAGTGAGACCGGCCTCCGGATTCTCACCGATGTTCACGAGCCTGATCAGTGCGCGGCCGTTGCCGCAGTCGTCGACGTTCTTCAGATCCCGGCGTTCCTGTGCCGTCAGACCGATCTTCTCGACGCCGCCGGCGCTACCGGCAAGGCGGTCAACGTAAAGAAGGGGCAGTGGCTGCAGCCGGAGGGAATGCGCGGCGCAGTGCAAAAAGTCCGCGGCGGCGGCGATGGAAAGGGCAGGACCCGTGACGTCGCCGTCACCGAGAGGGGAACGTTCTTCGGCTACGGCGACCTCGTCGTGGACATGCGCTCGTTCACCCGGCTGCGTGAAGCCTGCGGTGCGCCTGTGATTTTCGATGCGACGCACAGCGTTCAGAAACCGGGAATGGGAACTGACGGTGCCAGTGGCGGTGCACGTGAGTTCGTGCCGATACTCGCCCTTGCCGCGGTTGCCGCCGGCGCGCAGGGCCTGTTCATCGAAACGCACCCCGATCCTTTGTGCGCGCCGAGCGACGGGCCGAACATGCTGCCGCTGGACGAGCTGGGTGACCTGCTCAGCAGGGCGTGCGACGTCTGGGCGCGGGTGAGCGGTAACCGGTGACGAAGAAAGAAATCGTCGCGCGCGGAAAGCGTGTACTGCGGATCGAGAAGGACGCCCTCGGCGAGACGGAGAAGCGACTTGGCGAGGGTTTCGCCCGCGCGGTGGAGGCGATTGCGCGCTCGAACGGGCGCGTTATCGTGACGGGCGTCGGCAAGTCCGGGCTGGTCGGCAGGAAGATCGCCGCGACGTTCACTTCAACCGGCACGCCGGCGACTTTTCTCCACCCCGCCGACAGCGTGCACGGCGACCTTGGGATCGTCGGCGCATCCGACGTTGCTCTTCTCATCTCCAAGAGCGGGGAATCGGAGGAGGTTCTGCACCTGCTCGACCATTTAAAGCGCCTCGGTGTATGCACGATAGCGCTCACCAGCAGCGTAACCTCCACGCTCGGCAGGCACAGCGACATCGCGCTCGACGGTTGGGTGAAAGAAGAGGCGTGCCCGCACGACCTCGCGCCGACGACGAGCACCACCGTCGCCCTTGCGCTCGGCGATGCGCTGGCGATTGCGCTGCTGGAAGAGAAGGGTTTCAACGCCGATGATTTCGCGCGGCTACACCCGGGCGGCGCGATCGGGCGCCGCCTGCTGACCAGAGTTGCGGACGTGATGGTCACCGACCGGCTCCCCGTGCTCGGAAAGAAGGCGACGATGCGCGAAGCGGTGGTGCTTCTCGCCGAGCGGCGTGGCATTGCGATAGTCACCGACAAGAAGGGAAAGGTGGAGGGAGTCATTACGACGGGCGACCTGACGAGGCTGATGGAGCATGAAGAGAATGTCTTTCCGATTTCGGTCTCGCAGGTGATGAACCGCACGCCGAAGGTCGCGCAGGCAGACGAGCTGGGGAGCGCGGTCGTCTTCCGCATGGAGACTCACGGAATAATCGCCATGCCCGTGCTGTCGCCCACGGGCGAGATTGCCGGCGTCATACATCTCCACGATCTCATGCGGGCCGGTGTGGTTTGAGAGCTGTTGGCGCTCTGCCGATGTTTGGCTTCCTCGCTGTCGCGGCGCTGGCGTGCAGTGAAAAAACCCGGCCGCCGGTTGCCGGGCAGTCGGCACTTGCGGATTCCGCTGATCAGGTA
>JACCRL010000388.1 GCA_013813605.1 Gemmatimonadaceae bacterium | reverse complement strand
CCTTCTCGTCGAACAGGTGTCGGAAGGTGAGCGCCATGCCCTTGAGCGTGGAGCGGATGTAGCTCACTTCACTCACCGGCCGCTCGACAACCTTGACGGTAATCGGCATCAGCGTCTCCCTTCTGCGGCGAGCTGGGCCCGCCTCGTTACTCTGCGCAACCGCTCAACCTCGATCGGGTGCATTCTGCCGTAGGCGGGACTGATGATCCTGCCGCGATCCAGAATCGTGAAGAGCACAATGACCAACCCGACGTTGAGCGAGCCGAGAATGAGCGCGTACAGCATCCCAGGCTGAATTCCGGCCGCACTCAGCCCCAGCTGCACCACTGCGATGATCACGATGTATACAAGTGCCAGTGGCAGCATGAACTTCCATCCCAGCGACATCAGCTGGTCGTAGCGGAAGCGCGGCAACGTCCACCGCACCCACATGAACACGAACAGGAAGAACATGACCTTGAGCAGGAAGATTCCCACTGACAGAAGGCTAAGCCAGCCACTGTAGGGCCCGATGTTGTCGGCCGAGGTAAATGGCACGTCGTACCCGCCGAAGAACAGCGTCGCCATCAGCGCGCTCGCCGTGACCATTCCAGCGTACTCGGCGATGAAGAAAAGCGAGA
Source organism: Gemmatimonadaceae bacterium (assembly GCA_013813605.1). Classification (GTDB taxonomy): domain Bacteria; phylum Gemmatimonadota; class Gemmatimonadetes; order Gemmatimonadales; family Gemmatimonadaceae; genus UBA4720. Next base: position 4,826 of record JACCRL010000388.1, on the reverse strand, counting down.
ACTTCATCGCGCTGTATTCGGTGTGATACCCGGCGATCAGCTCCGACTCGGCTTCCGGCAGATCGAAGGGCAGCCGGTTGGTCTCGGCAAAAGCGGCGACCATGAAGATGAAAAACGCAATCGTCAGGTTGACGACGTTCCAGCCGCCCCACGCCTGCTGGTTGATGATGCTGGTCATTGTCACGTTGCCGGCGAGTAGCAGGACTGGAATAGTGGACATCCCCATCGCGATCTCGTAGGAGATCATCTGCGAGCTGGAGCGTATTCCGCCGAGCAGCGCGTACTTGTTGTTCGAGGCCCAGCCCGCCAGCACGATGCCGTAGACGGAAAGCGAGGTGAGCGCGAGGATAAAGAGAAAACCGATCGGCAGGTCGGCGAGGACCAGGTCGATGCGGCCCCAGCGGGTCGGTACCGGCGCGCCGAACGGAATCACCGACCACGCCGTCAGCGCGGGGATGAAAGACAGGATCGGCGCCAGAACGAAGAGCGTCTTGTTGGCCGCGGCGGGCGACGTCTCCTCCTTCATGAAGTTCTTGAGGCCATCGGCTGCGGGCTGGAGCCAGCCACCTCGTCCACCAACGCGGTTCGGGCCATGCCGGTCCTGAATCCACGCCGAAACTTTTCGCTCGGCGAGTGTCAGCAGCGCGACGCCAACCATGTAGACCGTGAACAGCACGATCATCTTGAGCACGGTGAACAGGAACCACGCCATTCCGCTTACCGGCGGGAGATTCGGGTTCGCGACCTGAAGCAGCGCGATGACGGAATGGATCACGCCGCCCCCACCGCAATGGCGGTCTTCTGCTTGTTGGGCTCGCCCGCGATCGGGAGCCCCTTGAAGCCAAGCGTGTCGTAGCTGAGTCCGGCGAATTTGTTGTTCGTCGCCGCGAGCTGATCGAACACCTGCGACGGGAGGAAGAAGCTCGACTGCTTGCCGATTGCGCCGAGCAGGTCGCCGAGCACGAGCCAGCTCGGGCGCGAAAGTCCGGGAGCCTGCCGCGCCTGCGTGAACCGCTGCACGCGACCGCGAAGATTGGTGACGGTGCCCTCTTCCTCGGAGAAGTTCGCGATTGGCAGGACTACCGCGGGGCCTTCTACTCCGTGCGGCATCACCGAGCCGATGACGATCGTCTCTCCTGCTCCGCGCATGGCGGCTGCATCGATTCCGTCGAGATCCTCACCGGCAATGATGAGAACATCTCCCTTCCCCAACCCCGCCAATGGATCGCGGCTCTTCTTGAATCCGAGCGCCTCGGCACCGTAGACGTTCGCGGCTCGCTCACGGCGGAGCGCGAGATCCTCGACGCCGGGCAGAGGAGCCTCGTCGCCCTCCATCACCCGAAACGTCCCCGACCCGCCCTGCATGATCTGCGTCAGGAGAAAGAGCGATTCGTTCGACAGCATCGGCGACGCCACGACGAAGGCGCGCTTGCCCTTGAGCAGGCGTGCGGCCGCGGCGATGGCGTCCTCCCACTCGGCGACGACGAGCGCGCCTTCCTGCCGCAGCATCGGCTGATCAACCCGATCCTTTTCGTTCATCCAGCGATAGTTCAGGCGGCCCCAGTCGCACATGAAGAACGCGTTGACGAACTCGTTGGCACGCGGGCGCATGCGCACGAGCTGATTCTCGCGCGTCTCCATGATGACGTTGCAGCCCTGCGTGCAGTTGGGGCACACGGAAGCGGCGCGGTCCAGCTCCCAGGCGCGCGCCTTGTTGAGGAAATCCTTGGAGAGCAACGCGCCGACGGGACAGAGGTCGATGACGTTCGCCGCCCACGCATGAGTGAGATCCTTGCCCTCGAATTTTCCGATCAGCGCCCGGTCGCCGCGCTCGCTGACGTTGAGCACCGGATCCTCGGCGACATCATCCATGAAGCGAACGCAGCGGGTGCAGAGAATGCAGCGGTTCGGCACGTACACGACGTCGCCGCCAAAATCCTCGACCGGATTGAACCTCTTCGGCTCGCGGTAGCGCGAGTCCTCGCGGCCTTCCTGGAAGGTGTAATCCTGGAGCTCGCACTCGCCGGACTGGTCGCAGATCGGACAGTCGAGCGGGTGGTTGATGAGCAGCATCTCGAGCACGCCCTTGCGCGCATCGAGCGACTTCTCCGAGTGCACGTGCACGACCTGCCCTTCGGCCACCGTAGTTGCGCACGAAGGCGCGAGCTTGGGAGCCTTCTCCACCTCGACGAGGCACATGCGGCAAACGCCCGCGACGGGCAGGCCCGGATGATAGCAATAGTGCGGAATGAGCACGCCAACCTGCTTCGCTGCCTCGAGGATCGTCGTTCCCTCGGCGACGCTGATCGGACGTCCCTCGATCGTGAGGTTGATCATCTTCTGCTCCGCCATCAGGCCACCGCCGCCAGTACGGGATGAAACATCCGGCCCTGAATCAGCGACTCGAACTCAGAGCGGAACTTCTTGATCCCTGAAACGATCGGCGTCGCGCACGAATCGCTCAGCACGCAGATCGTCTTGCCGGTCATGTTCTCGGAAATGTCCATCAGTGTGTCGAGATCTTCCATCGCGCCCTGGCCGTCCCGAATGCGCTCCAGAATCTTCGTTGCCCAGGCCGTACCTTCCCGGCACTGCGTGCACTGCGCACAGCTCTCGTGGGCGAAGAAGCGAGCGATGCGGGCGATGACGCGGACCATCGACTGCGCATCGTCGATGACGATGACGCCGCCGGACCCGAGCATCGATCCCTGCTCGACGAAGCCCTCGTAGTCCATGAGCGATGCTTCCGCTTCCTCCATGCTCTGGATCGGAACGGATACGCCGCCCGGAATCACGGCCTTGAACTTCCGTCCGCTCACCGGGCCGCCGCACAGATCGTAGAGAAATTCGCGGAAGGGAAAGCCCATCACGACCTCGTACGTGCCGGGGCGCTGCACATTGCCGCAGACCGAGTACAGCTTCGTGCCGGTGCTCTTCGGATTGGAGAGCGACATCTTCTTGTACCAGTCGGCGCCCTTCATGAGGATCGGCGCGGCGGCGATCAGCGTCTCGACGTTGTTAATCGTCGTCGGCATGCCGAACAATCCCGAAACGGCGGGAAAGGGCGGCTTGATGCGCGGATTCCCGCGCCGCCCCTCCAGCGAATTCATGAGCGCGGTCTCCTCGCCGCAGATGTATGCCCCGGCGCCCTTGTGGACGTGAACGTCGATCCGCTTACCGGTCCCCATCGCGTTCTTGCCGATGATTCCCGCCGCGTACGCCTCCTTCACCGCCTGCTCCATGAAGTAAAGAGGCTCGGTGAACTCGCCGCGAATGTAGACGTAGGCCGTCTCGGCGCCGATCGCGTAAGCGCCGATCGCGCAGCCCTCCACGAGAGCGTGCGGGGTCCACCGCATCAGCTCGCGGTCCTTGAACGTGCCGGGCTCCGACTCGTCGGCGTTGCAGCACAGGTAGTGCGGCTTTCCGTCGCCCGGTTTCATGAACGACCACTTCATTCCGGTCGGGAAGCCGGCGCCGCCGCGACCGCGCAGCCCCGAGTCCTTGATCACGGTCACGATGTCGGCCGGCGCCATCGCAAGAGCCTTCTCCAGCGCCTGATAACCGCCGCGCTTCTTCCAGCCGTCCAGTGTGCGCGCCTCGGCGACCCCGAAATGCTGCGACAAAACGGCCGTCTCCCGCTGGTGTGATTCGTGTGGGAATCCCATCAGGCAAACCTCGCCAGGATCGCGGGGACGTTTTCAGGCGTCACTGACTCGATGAATTCTTCGTTGATCATTATCGGGGTGGCAAAACCGCAGGCGCCGAGGCATTCGACTTCGATCACGGCGAACTTTCCGTCGGGTGAGGGAACTCCCAGCTCGCCCGTATTCGTGTGGCGCAACAGCGACTTGACGACATCATCGGCACCGCAGATCCCGCAGGGCGACGTGGTGCAGACCTGAATGAAGTATTTCGCGACCGGGTGCTGGTGATACATGGTGTAAAAAGTCACCACCCCCTTTACGTAAGCGGGTGTCAGCTCCAGCAGCTCAGCCACCTCAGCCATGCCACCGTCGCTCACCCAGCCGCGCTCTCGCTGCACGATCCAGAGCGCGGGCAGGAGCGCCGCCATCTTTTTCGGGTAACGCGTGATCAGCTCGTCAAGCTCGCGCTTCGCCGCGCCGGTGAACACGGGCGTGTGAGGCTCGTGCGCTCCGCTATCGTGCGATGCGTAATCGGGCGACTCGAGGCCTCCCATCGCTCCAGCGGTCAACGGTCGATCTCTCCCATCACGATGTCGATGCTTGCGTTGATCGCGATGACATCGGAGAGCAGGTGTCCCTCGACCATCTTCGGAATCGCGGACAGGTTGACGAACGACGGCGGCCGGATTCTCCACCGCACCGGCTTCGACGTGCCGTCCGACACCATGTAGTAGCCTTTCTCGCCCTTCGGGCTCTCGACCGCAACATACGATTCACCAATCGGCGGACGCGGTCCTTCCATCACGACCTTGAAGTGGTGGATCATCGACTCCATCTCGCTCGTCGCCTTCGATTTGGGCGGCAGGATGATGCGCGGGTCGTCGATGTTGACGGGGCCGTCGGGCAGGCGATCGACCGCCTGCTGGAGGATGCGCACAGACTGACGCATCTCTTCCATGCGCACGAGGTACCGGTCATACACGTCGCCGTTCGTTCCGACGGGGACATCGAAGTCGTACGTCTCGTAGTCGAGGTACGGGAAATCCTTCCTCACATCGTAGGCGACGCCCGACGCACGCAGCATCGGCCCGGAGAGGCCCCAGTTCACCGCTTCATCTGGCGTCATGACACCGAGCCCGATCGTGCGGCCGACCCAGATCGCGTTCCTGGTCAGCATGCGGT
>JACCRL010000379.1 GCA_013813605.1 Gemmatimonadaceae bacterium | reverse complement strand
AGCGGGAGTTGCGCGCTCGGACATCGCCGTGATTGCGTCGCATGGTCAGACGATCTGGCACGAGCCGGCCCACTCGACCTGGCAGTGGGGCGAGTCTTCGGTGATCGCCGAGCGGACGGGCATCGATGTCGTCAGCGACTTCCGCGTGCGCGACGTGGCGGCAGGCGGCCACGGGGCGCCGCTCGTACCGATTGCCGACGCGCTCCTGTTTTCGTCGGCGGGCGAGTGGCGCGGCCTCCAGAATCTTGGCGGAATCGGCAACATCACCGTCGTGCCTCCGGGCGGACAGCTCGAGGGGGTGAGGGCGTTCGATACCGGGCCGAGTGTGGCGGTGATCGATGGCGTGACGCGAACGCTCCGACCCGACCTTCCGTTCGACATCGATGGCAAGCTGGCGGCAGCGGGCAAGGCCGACATGGAAATCGTCGCCGACCTTTTGCGCGCGCCCTATTTCGCCGCGCCGCCGCCAAAGTCAACGGGTCGCGAGCTCTTCAACACCGCTTACGTGGAAGCTCTCATAACGCGCTCCCGCGACCGCGGAGCGAGTGACGAGGACATCATCGCGACCGCCGTGCAGCTGACCGCCCGGAGTATCGCCGATGCGTACCGGCGTTTTATCGCCGAGCCCCTCACGGAGGTTCTCGCGTCTGGGGGCGGGGCAAGGAATCCCGCGCTCTTCGCGGCGATTGCCGCGGCGATTCACCCGCTCCCGCTCCGGCACTTTGATCAGGTGTTCTTCGACGGTGAAGCAAAGGAGGCCGTGGCCTTCGCATTGCTTGGATACCTGCACGTCGCCGGACGGAGCGGCAACGTGCCCGCCGCGACGGGGGCGCGCGGCGCGCGGATTCTGGGTAAGCTCACGCCGGCCTGAACGGAACAGCGGGCGCCGGCGCACATCATCAAGGAGACGGTCGGCATGAAAGACGCACCGGGCACATCGCCACTTCGCACCTTCGGCCAGCCGAAGATGGCCGCGCTGCTGGTACTTGGATTCTCGTCGGGACTGCCGCTGTTTCTCACCAGCCGCACGCTGCAGGCATGGATGACGAAGGCCGACGTGGATCTCACGACGATCGGGCTCTTCAGTCTCGTCGCGCTCCCTTACTCGCTCAAGTTCATCTGGGCTCCGCTGCTCGATCGCTACGTTCCGCCCTTTCTCGGGCGCAGGCGCGGATGGCTGCTGATCACCCAGGTTCTGCTCATGCTCACCATTGCCGCGATGTCGCTGCACAATCCGCGGCTCGGATTGCAGGCGCTGGCCTTGAACGCGCTGCTGCTCGCCTTCTTCAGCGCTTCGCAGGACATCGCCGTCGACGCGTATCGCGCCGACGTGCTGCAGGAGCGCGAGATGGGCGCTGGGGCGGCGACTTTCGTGATGGGATACCGCATCGCGCTGATCGTGACGGGCTCGCTGGCACTCGTCCTCGCCGACCGCCTGTCATGGCCGATGGTGTACCTGCTGCTTTCGGCACTCATGCTCATAGGGATGGCGACCGCGTTCCTCGCGCCGGAGCCGGTGCTACGCGATGCGCCGCCTCAGACTCTGGCGGAGGCGGTCGGACTTCCGTTCAAGGAATTTTTTCAGCGCTCGGGAGTGTTTCAGGGCTTCCTCGTGCTGCTGTTCATCGTGCTATACAAATTTTCCGACAGCCTGGCCGGCAATATGACGACGCCTTTTCTGCTGAAGACCGGTTTTACGCAGACGGAGATCGGCGTGGTGCTGGGCGGAGTGGGAATCATCGCGACAATCGTTGGCGTCGTTGCAGCGGGCGGAGTAATCGCCAAGCTCGGGATCAACAAGTCGCTCTGGATTTTCGCGATCCTGCAGGGGGGGAGCAATCTCGCCTACTACGCCCTGTCGCTGATCGGGAAGGACCGCGGCGCGATGATCGCGACCATTCTGATTGAGAATTTCTCCGTCGGCCTCGTTACTGCCGTTACGCTCGCCTTCATGATGAGCGTTACCAACAAGCGCTTTTCGGCGACGCAGTTCGCGCTGCTGTCGAGCCTCGCCGCAGCCAGCCGCGACATTCTCGTCGCGCCGGGGGGAGGCCTTGCCCAGTCGCTCGGGTGGCCAACCTTCTTTCTGGTGACGGTGGCGGCGATACTGCCGGCGATGGTGATGCTGCCGTTCGTCGCACCATGGGGCGGCGAGAGACCGACGGCGGCCGCGCCGCACGACGGCGAGACTGTCCCCGCGGCTGCCTGACCCCGCTAGTTGTTCAGGACTTCGAGGTAATCGGCTTCGGGGGAGCGGATGCGCGCGGCGACCACGGTAACGTTATCGGGTGCGCCGGTATGCATCGCCTCTTCGATGAGCGCGGCACAGATCTCTTCCGGCCGGGCCGCACCGCGGGTAATGCCCGCGATGTCCTCGGCCGAGATCTGGTTGGAAAGGCCGTCGCTGCACAGCACGAGGAAATCGGCGCTCTCCAGCTTCTCGTGATACAGATCGCAGGTCACCTTTTCCTCGGGTCCGAGTGCCTGGAGGATGATGTTGCGGTGCTCGCTCTGCTCGGCCTCCCGCGCGGTCATGCGGCCGGCATCGATGAGGCGCTGCACGAACGACTGATCCTTGGTCACCTGCCGCACGGATCCGCCACGGATGAGATAAGCCCTGCTGTCGCCGACCTGCGCGATGTGCACATTCGAATCGACGACGAGCGCGAGTGTGGTGGTGGTGCCCATGCCGTGGTGCTGGGGCGCGCCGTGGGCTTTCTGGTAGATCGCCCTGTTGGCGGTGTCGATCGCATTGCGAAGACAGGCGGCAATCGATTCCCGATCGCGCTTCGGCACCTTGTGCCACCAGCGATGCAGCTCGGCCAGTAAGGTCTCCGTTGCGATCGAGCTGGCGAGGGCTCCCGACGCCGCGCCGCCAACGCCATCGGCGACGACGAGAATGAACGGGGCGGTGTGAGCAGACACCATCGACGGTGCGGCGATGGTGGCGATGTCGCCCGTCTCGAGGTTCGCGATCAGAAAGGAGTCCTGGTTGTCCTGCCTGATCAGGCCGACGTTGGAGCTCCCGAATATCTCAGCTAGCAAGTACAGGCTCCGCAGAGCATACGTTTCAAATGAAAAATCAGACTGACTGAAAGATATCCCGCCACGCGTGACTAAGGCACTGCCTATGCGTATGAAACGGCCGACGCCATCACGCACCGCGACTAACTTCAGATAATGACATCTTCCAGGTTCAGAATTTTCACTCTCGCGCTGGCTGCGTCCGGCGCAGCGTGCATTCCCGGCCGCGGCCCGTCTGCCCCGGCCCCGATGGATCCATCCGTCGAGCGAGCCGCGCTCCCGGCAGCGAACCCCAGGCTGCCCGCCGTTCCCGACGTGCGAGGCCCCGTCAGGATTAACGTCGTCTATCCGAAGCCCGATCAAATGATCGAGGCCCGAGACTCCAACTTTGTTTTCGGGTCGGTGGGTAGCGGCGACGTCGGGCTTCGCATCAACGGCACTCTGGTGCCCGTCTGGCCGAACGGCTCGTTCATGGGATTTCTTCCGCTGCCGCCAGCAACATCTCCGCGTTACCAGCTAGTCGCGGTGAACGGACGGGATTCCGCGGAGCTGATACTGCCGATCAAGCTTCGGCCGCCGGCGGATACCATTCGCCGCGATACGGTCCCGGGAGACACCATCCAGGTCGTCACCGGGAACATCTTCGCCACTCTAGGTGCCCCGACGATCGCCGTCAACGACACCGATCGCGTCATCATCGGCCGCCCCGCCCCCGGCAACGGCCAGCCCTACAAATGGTTCCTGTTTCCGGGAACGGCGCTTCGCGTGACCGGCTACAAGGGGGATTTCGCGCGCCTGGCGCTCGACGGCTCACAGGAGATGTGGATCCCGCGCAGCGAGATGCAGCTTGCAACCGATCTCATGCCTCCGCGCCGTCAGGTTGGCGCCGTACGCGTGCTGTCGTCAGGCGATTGGGTTGACGTTGTAGTACCGACGGGCGCGGCGCCGGCATGGCTCGCCGAGCAGGGGGAGCGCTCGATCTCGCTCACGCTCTATGGAACGAGTGCAGCGGGCACCGCCAGGCCCAGCTTCACGGACGGCTATGTAACGGGCGTGAGTATCACGCCCGAAAACAGCCGCGCACGTGTCACGATCAACCTCAATGCCGCGCCGTTCGGTTATCTGGCATTCTTTAATAACGGTGAGCTGACGTTCCGCGTCCGCAAGCCGCCCGCAATCAGCGATGCGCGGTCGCCGCTCCGCGGGCTCACGATCGCCGTCGACCCGGGACATCCACCCGTTGGCGCAACGGGACCGACGGGACTCTACGAGGCGGAAGCAACGCTCGCAGTCGGCTTTCGTGTCCGCGACATGTTGCGGCGGCGAGGGGTCAACGTAGTGATGACCCGCGAGAATGCCAACCCCGTCGAGCTCGGGTTGCGCCCGATCATCGCGCGCCGCGCCAACGCGCATGCGTTCGTGTCCGTGCATCTCAACGCCTATCCCGATGGCGTGAATCCTTTTCTCAACCCTGGAACGACCACCTACTATTTCTGGCCGCACGCGATCGCACTCGGCAAGTCAACTCAGGCAGCGCTGGTTCCGGAACTGGGACTGAAGGACATCGGAACCAAATTCGGCAACTTCGCCGTTGCGCGCGGGACGTGGATGCCATCGATCCTGGCCGAAGGACTCTTTATCATCCTCCCTGACCAGGAGGCGGCGATCCGGACTGAGGAATACCAGGAGGCGTACGCGCGCGGGATTGTGCGCGGGCTCGAGACCTACTTCGCCTCGATGGCGCGCAACCAGTGAGGCGGCGAGGGCTGGTACTCGGGCTCCTGCTGCTCACCGCGCCGTCAGCCGGCTCGCAGCTGGTGCCGAACGACCGGTGGCTGACGTTCGAGACGAGTCATTTCCGGATTCACTTCACGGCGCCGCTTGAAGAGCAGGCGCGCCGCGCGGCTGCCAACGCCGAGCTTGCCTACGCGCAGATGTCGCGGGAGCTGGTGCCGCCGCGCGGGATGATCGAGCTGGTGGTCGCCGACAATCTCGACTTCGTGAACGGGTACGCCACGCCGTTTCCGTCGAACCGCATCGTTGTGTTCGCGCATCCGCCCACCGATGCATCGGGACTGCGCAATTACCGCGACTGGAACGCGCTCGTCGTGACGCACGAGCTCGCGCACGTGTTTCATCTCGACCGCGCGCGGGGGATCTGGGGCCTTGGGCAGAAGATATTCGGAAGAAACCCGCTTCTCTTTCCCAACGCGTACGCTCCGGCCTGGGTGATCGAAGGACTGGCCGTGTACTACGAATCGCGGCTTACGGGAGGCGGACGGCTGGAGAGCTCGGAGCACTTCATGACCGCTCGCGCCGCCGCCCTGGACGGCCGGGTGCCGCGGCTTCATGAGCTCTCCCCGGGCACGTCGCGGTTCCCAGGCGGTCAGGTCGTGTATGTGTACGGGTCGCTCCTGTTCGACTATCTCGCGCAGACGCGTGGCGACTCCAGCATTCGCGATTTCGTCGAGCGCTCCAGCAGGACACCGCTGCCGTTTTTTCTAACCCCGGTTTCGCGCTCGGCCTTCGGCATGTCGTTCCAGACTGCATGGG
>JACCRL010000360.1 GCA_013813605.1 Gemmatimonadaceae bacterium | reverse complement strand
GTCGCCTGTGCTGTGGCGCAGTCCGTCGCCGGCGACTGCCTGCCCGGCGGAACACCATTCACCCACACGCGGCACATTCCCGCGGCCGGACGCTGGCCTGGTGGAACGCCATCGACGTTACGGCCGTTGCCCTGAGCTGCGAGTGGCGCTGTCGCGGCCGCGAGGCCGGCGAACGCGAGAGTAAGAGTCAAATTCTTCATCGTGATTATCTCCTGTTGAGTAGGTCGCCGAGCGACTGCTCGAGCTCGGACTTCACTTTCGATTTATCCTTGCTGCGATTCGGCGGATCGTCGCCGAAAATCACCTGGCCATTAGCCGGACGGTTTCGTAGCGCGGATGCACAATCCGTCGGCGCCGGCTGCTTCCCCGGCGGAACAGCGTCAATCCAGATCCGGCACATTCCCGCCGGCGGAACGAAACCCCGCGGGATCACCAACTCGCCCTTTCCCTGCCGCTGAATCGGCTCAGCAGTGACCGGCACCGGCCGGCGCTGCGCCTCAGCCACGCCAGCCGGCGCGACGAATCCGGCCACAACGATGGCGGCGAATCTCAGCGTCAATGTGGAAGGTGATCGGTGTTTCATGCCGGAATGAAGTGCACGAGGGGTGCCAGATTCGACCCAATCTTCTAAATCCTTACTACTAAACGAGTTGCGGGTGCTACTTGGCGACTTTGGAAGCGGTCGCTGTCCTTAGTTTAGGACGTTCTGGCAGCATTCGGGACTGACATCACTTATGTGACGCCCTCAGTCCCCGAAGGAAATCCCGGTAGCCCGGGCTGTCTGGATAGTGTCGTGATCGAGCTCAACCCGCTTCGGCGCTCTCAGCACCTCCGACAGCGGGACAGTAACGATATGAGGCGACTGCAGCGCGATCATGTGATTCCACTTTTCGTCGGCGACGGCCCTGACGGCCGCACCCCCAAACCGAACCGCAAGAAGGCGGTCGTAGCTCGTCGGCTGGCCCCCGCGCTGCAGGTGACCGAGCACCAGCGACCGGCATTCCTTTCCCGTCCCTTCGGCGATCTCGTCCGCCAGCCGCTCGGCGACGCCACCGACGCGCATCGCCTGTCCGGGGAGGGATTTTCCCAGGGTCGCCGGACCTTCTCCCTTCGGAAACGCACCCTCCGAGATAACCACGATCGAGAAGTGTCTCCCCGAGCGGCCGCGAGCAAGAATCTTCTCACAGACCTTGTTGATGTCGTACGGAATCTCGGGGATGAGAATCACATCGGCGGTCCCAGCGAGTCCGCTGTGCAGCGCGATGAATCCGGCGTTCCGCCCCATCACCTCGAGGATGATCACCCGGTCATGGCTCTCGGCGGTCGTGTGAAGCTTGTCGATCGCATCGAGCGCGGTATTTACGGCCGTGTCAAATCCGAACGTGGTAACGGTTCCGGCGACATCATTATCGATGGTTTTCGGGACGCAGACGATCTTCATGCCGAGCCCGCAGAGCTGGTCGGCGATGGCAAGAGAGCCGTCTCCGCCGATGGAAATCAGCGCATCAATTCCCAGCTTGCGCGCGTTCTCGATCACCTCCAGCGAGCGGTCGCGCTCGACGCACGAACCGTCCGGGAGGTTGACGGGATAGCTGAACGGGTTTCCCCTGTTGGTCGTGCGAAGGATGGTCCCGCCCAGGTGTGCGATGCCACGCACGCTGGCGGCGGTCATCGGAATGACCTCGTCTTCGCCGAGGAGACCGGCGTAGCCTTTCTTGATGCCAAGGACTTCCCAGCCGCGATTGACCGCCGAGAGAACAGCGGCGCGAATCACCGCATTGAGCCCCGGTGCGTCGCCGCCCCCGGTAGACAACGCGATTCTCATAATGTCAGGAATTGTTCTCCAGCAGTGAGACGACTTCCCCCGGTTTCGCGTGACGGCCCGTCTTCGATTTCTCGTAGACGGCATTGCCATCGCGCATCACCTCGAACCTCCCGCCTTGCGAAGGGATCATCTCGATCTCCGCGGCCGGGAAGCGCGTACGAATCTCAGCCGCCAGACCGGCGGCTCGGGGCTCGTAGTTTCAAAGAGTGCAGTATTCGATGCTGATTTTCATGGACGGCACTGAAGAGTGGACACACAATGAAGATGAACGGTTAGGCGCGCGCCTGAAAGGTTCGGCGAAGTAAAGTCTCTGCCACCAGCTTTCCGGCTGACCAGGGAGCGTACCGAATGCGTCGTCGCGGGTTCACTATCATCGAGGTTGCGATTACGCTCTGCATTCTGAGCATACTCTCGGCCATCGCCATTCCACGGGCGGGAGCGTTTCTCGACTCCATTCACGTGCGCGGAGCGGTTGTCGAGGTGGAATCGATGTTCAGCTCGGCGCGCCACCTTGCGATCGCGCGCGGAGAGCGGGCGATGGTCGAGGTCAGCTCAGCGACAGGTTTGGTTACGGTCAGCGTGGATGGAGTAGCGGAGCGCTCGAGGAACGTTGGCACGTCGCATGGAGTGACACTCACAGCGACGCGGCCGGGCATGACGTATTCACCGACGGGCGCCGGATACGGCGCGGCAAATCTCAGCGTCGTCGTGCGACGGAAACGTTCCGTCGATACCGTTTTGGTTTCCCGGCTTGGTCGGGTGAGGCACTGACTGAAGGACCGGCGGGCGGAGTGTCGTCGGCGATGATGGCAGCTGCATCTGGAGCCGCGTCGCCTGACTCGGTTCCGAAGTCGTAGCCGGGCACCGAGATGCGCGGAATGGACTCCCCCATCATCCGCTCGATCGTTCGCACCATGGCGATCTCGTCGGTGGACATGAAGGTGTAGGCATCGCCGGTAGCCGCGGCGCGGCCGGTGCGGCCAATCCGGTGCACGTAATCCTCGGGCTGCTGCGGCACGTCGTAGTTCACCACGTGCGAGATGCCGGAGACATCAAGGCCGCGCTGGGCGATGTCGGTCGCGACGAGCACGCGAATTTTGCCCGACTTGAAATCCTCGAGCGCCCGCGTTCGCTCGCCCTGCGACTTGTCGGCGTGCATGGCCGTCGCGTTGACTCCTTCCTGCTCGAGGTGCCGGACGACTCTGTCGGCCCCGTGCTTGGTGCGGGTGAAGATGAGCACCGAGTCCATCTCGGGCTTCTTCAGCAGCTCGACCAGCAGCTGCGTTTTGCGCTCGCGCGGAACGGGGTAGACGGCGTGGGTGACGGTGCTCGCCGTTTCAGAGCGGCGTCCGACCTGGACCACCACTGGCTTGCGCAGGTATCTGCGCGCGAGCGCCTCGACCTCAGGCGGCATCGTCGCGCTGAAGAGGAGCGTCTGCCGGTATTTCGGAATCTCGTCGACGATGCGATTGAGCTGCGGCGCGAAGCCCATGTCGAGCATGCGGTCCGCTTCGTCGAGTACAAGCACCTCGAGGTCGTCGAACACGACATTCTGCCGTTCCATGTGGTCGAGCAGCCGGCCGGGAGTGGCAACGACGACGTCGACGCCGTTGCGAAGCGACTTCGACTGCGGCTCGATGCCGACGCCGCCGAAAATTGGAACGACGCGGAGGTCGGTGTACTTGCCGTATTTGCGAAAGCTTTCCTCGACCTGCGCGGCCAGCTCGCGCGTTGGCGTGAGGATGAGAACGCGGACCCGGTGCAGCGACTTGCCGGCCGAGTCCAGCACCGGATTGGTGATCAGGTTGTGCACTATCGGCAGCGTGAAGCCGGCCGTCTTGCCCGTTCCCGTCTGGGCGAGGCCGATCAGGTCGCGTCCCGCGAGCGCGAGCGGAATCGCCTGCTGCTGGATGGGCGTGGGATGCGTGTAGCCCGCATCGCGCACCGCCTTCAGGACATCGGGTGCGAGGTCGAGCTCAGCGAACGAGACGCCCGCACCGGCCTGATCTTCAGTCACCTTCCTAATATAGCGGGCTAACCCGCCGCATCGAGCATTGCCCGCAAACCCGACGCGACGATGCCGGCGCCTTCCTCGGTGACGATGTGGCCGACGCCGGTCACGCGGTGGAGCGTGATGCCGGGAATCGCCTTCGCGTAAATGGCCATTCCGTCCGACGGCATCAGATGATCGCGGTCTCCCCAGATGCCGACTGCCGGCACGCTCAACTGCGGAATCGGATTGCGGGCCGCGAACTTCCAGTCGTAAGCGTGCAACGCATCGCGCAGCGCGACGGCGTACTCAGGGAACTGGGTGGGCGCCCAATACTGGTCGACGTCCGCTTCGGTAAAGACTCCCCGCTTCCCGTAAACGCGCCTCAACGCAAGCTTGACCACGAATCGCGGACTGACCCTCCGGAACAGCGGATCGAGAAAGTTCGGCGTGAGCGCTTTGTAAAGCCGCCACAGCGGCAACCCGGTCAGGCCAACGGGTGCGAGCAGGCCGAGTGCACGCACGCGGGAGGGATACTGCGCGGCAAAATGGAACGCGAGTGATGCGCCGCGGGAATGCCCGACGACTGCCGGCGCATCGAGCGCGAGCGCATCGAGCACTTCGCGCAGGTGCTCGACCAGAGCCGCGACCGAATACTCTTTCTCGCCGACCGGCTTGTCGGAGAGCCCGCTGCCCTTGACGTCAAAAGCGATCGCCCGGTAGCCCGCATCAGCCAGCGCGGGAAGCGTTTTCCTGAAGATGTAAACCGGACATCCCCAGCCTGGGATCATCACCACCGGCGGCGCAGCCGGAGCGCCGATCTCGACGACGCGAACGCGTATCCCCGACGCGAGAATCGAGAAGGATGTGCGGAAATTCGCATCTTCCGACGGAAACATTTTCTCTGGCGGAAGCCGGCCGCGCCGGCCTGAGCGAATCATCTACTTCAGATCAGCTCGATTTCCCTGCCGAGGAGTTTTCCGATGAGCCCGATGCGAAAGGTGACGTCGGTCCATTTGCTGTCGGGGCCGAGGCCGTCATCCAGCGGGAAGGTCGACCACGCCCACGGGTGCACAGTGGACGGCCGCTCCATTCCCTTGTGGGGGTGCCACACGCCGCTGCGATCGCGGTCGTCCACGAAACGCTCGAACAGCTTCATCCAGCCGTCGTTCCGCTTCAGGAAGTTGAGTCGCGCCATCGTCTCGAGCCACATCAGCGCGAAGGGGATGTCGGCATCGACCGCGTTGCGGTGGGGCAGCATGTCGCCCATCACCAGATGCGGCTGGGAGATCTGCTTCTTGCCGAACACCTGCACCGCCTCCTGACGTGGCAACGGCTGCGCGATCCAGTCGTATATGCGCTCGACTTCGGTGAAGTGCTCGTGCCTGAAGATCGGCATGTGCGCGAGCATCGTCAGCGTGTAGAGCGACGGCGGCGCTGACTCTGCCGGAAGGACGTGGGTATTCCCCACTCGCGACCAGGGCTTGGCACCAAGGGGCGACTCGAGGTAAGCGACTGTCCGCTCAAGAATTCTCCGTGCCGCGCCGCGAAGTCGCGGATCGTTTTCATAACCGCACTGTGCCAGAGCGGCGGCAGCGGCTTCGCGGAAAAGTCCGCGGCTCCGGCGCACGAGATCGTCGTCGCGCGTCTTGGATCCCAGCTCGTAAACGAATGCGGGATCGTTGTCTTCCGCGAGCAGCCGGAACAGCAACCGCCGCGCAAGGATGAGCGGCGGCGATTCAGCATTCCACCCGGACTCGATCAGGCGGCGCACCGCTGGCACGGTCCCGACATGGGCGAAATCGGCACTGTGGCGGCTGGGGAGCGAAAGAATCGAACGGTTCCAGGTACCATCCCGCTGTTGCTGGACAGCGAGCCTGATTGCCGGACGGTACGAATACGGAAGCCACTCGTGATCTGACGCGCGTGGTCCTGCCCCCCTGGTCACCTCTGCCATGGCGCGGTACTGGATCGGAGAGGAAGCATGGTCGAGCAGCCACCCGAGCGGAAATGTCAGGGTTTCTGGCTCTGGAGTGGCGATCGAAGGGCTTAACTCGGTCGCGGCACCTGGTAGAGTCAAATAGTCACTCGAATACGGGGGGACAGACTGGTCGTCTGGCGCCGAAGGGCGTCCAGCAGGGCGGAAGAATAGCGTTTTTTCGACGGGGCGCTAGGGGAACGGGCTAAGTTACGTAGCACCAACCACTTACGTCGTTGGTCTCCTCGCCCGCTATTATCGTTGGGAAACGCGACCTTTCGACGTGCTTTGGCGTATAACAATGAGGCGTTATACTGGATGCTGGACACTACCAAGGGGAGACCTTGATGAAGGCTATTCGAATTGTCACGCTGGCGATCGCGCTGTGCGCCGCTGGTGCTTCAGTCGGTGCCGCTCAGGGGCAGTCCCAGGGTGTGGGCCGCGGTGCCGGCGCGGGTGGAATGCTCCTGCGCGACATCACGCTGACCGATGCGCAGAAGGTCCAGCAGAAAGCGATTCGCGAGAAGTATGCGCCGAAGTTGCTCTCGATCCGCAAGTACGCGGAGACGACCGGCATGCCGGAGGATGACGCCAGCCGGGCGAAGATGCTGAAGATTCAGGCCGAGCAGGCCGCCGAGCTGAGAGCGATTCTCACTGCCGAGCAGCAGACGGTTTTCGACCGCAACATCGCCGAGATCAGGGCGCAACGCGAAGAGCGCGAGAGAAACGGCTAGCGGAGCGAGTCTTTCGGCTCGGGGTCGAGGGCTCCGAGGGTGTAAGCACTGCGCGGGTTCCAGAGTATCCAGCTCCGGAACCCGTTGTCGTATCCGGCCTTTTTCTGCGCCCTGATCTGCTCGGCGTAATAATGCGGAGATCCCATCGTGAAATCCTGGTACCACGGAATCACCTTCGCCGCGTTGGCGATTTTCGCGCTGCGTCGTATGACATCCTTCAGCGCGTGGTCGATGGTCGAGTACGGATTCGCGTTCGGCTTTCGAATCTTGTAGGTGCCGGGCGCGAAGTGCGACGGATACACCATCGGCAGCACCACATCGACCTGGTCGATGAACGACTCCCACTTCTGGCCGATGCCCATGTCCGTCGAGTCCGTTGCGGTAAGCCCAAACACGTCCGCCGTCACGACCATGCCACGCGGCTTCAGCGTGCTGCGCACGAATCCGAGCTGTTCGCGTATGACCTGGGCTCGCTGCCGTCCCTTGGCGAGCGGGTACACGGTCTCGGCGATCAGCCGTTTCTCGTCGGGGAAGCGGACGTAATCGAACTGCACTTCACTGAAGCCCAGATCGTACGCCTCGCGCGCCAGATCGGCGGCGTACTGCCAGACCTGGCGATGGTGCGGATCGAGCCATGGCTGTCCGTCCTTGTCGAGCCACGGTTTCTGGTCGGCTTTTCGCTTGATCGCCCAGTCGAGTTTCTTCCCCGCCAGGATCGGGTCCTTGGCGACGACGATGCGCGCGATCGGGTAGATACGGTGCGCGATGAGCGTGTCGAGCATCGCCCGCACGCGCTTGCGCGACATCACATGCCCTTCCGCCGTGTCGGCTCCGATTTCCTTCGCCAGCGCGACATTCGACGGATAAAGCACGTATCCGCGGTCGTCCTTTACGTCGATGACGAGGGCGTTAATCTCGGTGCGGTCGGCGACCTTGATGAGCTGGTTGAGCTTCCTGCCCAGCGCGGCCCACCGGTTTACGTACAGACCACGCAGAACCTCTGGAGTGGGCACGCGCACAATCGGGGGCGACTGTTCCTGAGATGCGGCGGCAGTGGCGATGAGCGAGAGGCACGCGACCAGCGAAATGTGACGCATGTATCCCGGGCCGAGCTTAGAGAGCGTTCAGCTCTGCATTTGCGTCGGAGAGATAACCCATCTCTCTCACCACGCTCTGCGCCTGTTGCGTGACCATCGTCAAGCCAACGGGTGGCGCCGCGCCGAGCCCTCCCGAGCGGAAGCGCACCAACTCGGCTCTCATGCTGCGCAGCAGCTGCCGGCAGTTCTCGAGCTTTTCACTCGCCTCGCGCTTCTTGCGGCCCACCTCCGCGACAGCGCGACGCTGCCGTCTCAGGTGAGCGAGCCGGCGAACGCGTTCCTCGCTCGCGCGCTCTTCAAGCGGATTCGCCTGTGCTTCGAGCGTCTCGACTTCCTTCTCGATCGACGCCGCTGTTTCGTATCCGAGTCCGCGCTCGAGGTCGGTGAGGTTCTGCGCGAGAAGCTGCATGCGGTGAAAAACGGCGTCGGCGGAGGTAGCGACTTCCGGAATCTGCTCGCGCTCGTTTGGCGGAATGCTGAGCAGCTGGCGATGAATCTCGCGGTGGTCGGCTTCGGCTTCGCGGAGGACGGGATTGTAGCGGGCGTCTTCGTACGGCGAACGGCTCTCTGGGTACGTGGAGCCGGCCATGCCTAACATCGGCGCCCCCTGCGGGACGCGGCTCACGACTGTTCCGCCGCCGATCGATCCCGGATACCGCGGGATTTGCGGCAGCGGCGGGAAGGCCGGCACCGGGTTCGGGGAAAACAGTCCGGCCTGACCGCGAGACCGCGCGCGGGCGCGGACCTCGGCTCGCTTGTTATCGTCGAACAGCGCGCGCGCGTCGTCGATGGTTTCCGCGGCGACATCGAAGAAGAGGCGGTCGCGCGGTTGGCGAAATACATCGCGCCAGTCGTAGCCAGCCGCCCACAGCTTGGAGTATTTGAAGGCGAGCACAACGGTCCAGATCACCGAGATGAAGAGAAAATCCCGGTCCGAGAAGATCGAGACGGGAATGAGGATGGCGTTCACGGCCAGGTACGGAGCGAGCTTGCGGCGAAACGAGACGACCATCGGCGCGTTCCACTTGCTCAGCTCCTCATGGCTCGGCTGGTTCGACGGATACCGCGGCTCGGCCGTCGGCGCGCGGTATGGCTCGATCGGGCGCGCGGGAACCATTCCGAGCGCGGGAGCGGCGCGCGTCGCCAGCGTCGGCATCTCGCCGGTCCCGATCGCGACTGAAAATGCCGCCGCGCTAGGGAAGCGATGAGTGGGATCCTTTTCCAGGCACATCATTACCGCGCGGGAGAGATCCGCCGGCAGGTCGGGCCAGCGCTCGTTGACCGGCACCGGACGCTCGGACAGATGCTTGACCAGCATCGACGGCGTATTGGTGGCGACAAAGGGCGGCTGGCCGCAGAGCATCTGGTAACCGACGACGCCGAGTGAGTAGAGATCGCTCCGTCCATCGATCGCGCGGTCGCCGGCGGACTGTTCCGGCGACATGTAGGCCGGCGTTCCGATCGCCATCCCGGTCGCGGTCAGGCGCGAGTCGCCGCTGTCGGTAAGGGCGCGCGCGATGCCGAAGTCCGTGACCATCGCCCTGCCCGTCTCGGCATCGAGGATGATGTTGTCCGGCTTGATGTCGCGGTGCACGACGTTGCGGCCGTGCGCGTACGACAGCGCGTCAGCAACTTCGCGCAGGATGCGCCGCACCTCTACTGGCGGCATCGTTCCGTGCCTCTGGAGCCGGGCGCCGATGTTGTCGCCCGCCACGTACGCCATCACGAAGTAGACGAGGTTGTCCTTTTCCTCGACCGTGTAGATGGGAACGATGTTCGGATGGCTCAGTCCAGCGGCAGTTTCCGCCTCGCGCAGGAACCTTTGACGGATATCCGCGCGAAAGCCGAGGTCGGGCGGAAGAATCTTCACCGCGACCTGGCGCTTGAGACGTCTGTCTCTGGCGCAATAAACGACGCCCATGCCGCCACGGCCGACTTCGCTCTCTAGCTCATAGTTTGCAGAGAGAATGCGAGCCACGTGCAAGCCGAGCTCATCGTCAGGTCTTATTGGCATGGCTCCGCGTCGAATCAGCAGAAATGGTGTTGCAGTTCATGCCGCGCTGGCGTAAATCCACGAGAGCGAAAGATGCAGTATGTGACACCTCTGGAGTAGTAGCTGAGCAAGAATCTCGCATACGGATAGCATAATGGCGCAACGTCAGACACTTCCTGTTCTCCCCCTGCGGGGAACTGTCATCTTCCCGGGGCTCACCCAGCCCATCGCTGCTGGCCGCCCTTCCACCTTGCGCGCCATCGAGTCGGCGCTCAAGGGCGACAGGCTCGTATTCGCCGTCGCACAGAAGGACAACACCGAAGAGCCGACCGCCGACATCCTCTACTCGATGGGTGTCATCGCGCGGATCGGCCAGATCCAGCGCGGTCTCGGTGGCGTTCAGCTCCTGCTCCAGGGCGAGCAGCGCGCGACGGCGTTGCAGTATTCGACCGCCGACGGTTTCCTGAGCGCGGTGATCGTGCCCGCAGAGGAAATGTCGCCGCTCAACGAAAACGACGCCGCGTTCACGGCGCTGCAGAAGGAAACGCGCGAGCGCGCGGCCGAGCTCGGCGAACGAAGAGGACTGCCCGAAGAAGTCGTGCACCAGGTGCTCGATTCGGTCACCGAGCCGGGCCGCTTCGCGGATCTCGTCGCCGGTTACATCGAGCTGCCCGTTCCGGAAAAACAGGGACTGCTGGAAACGCTGAGCGTCGAGGAGCGGCTGCGGCGCGTGCTGGTGCTCGTACAGCGACAGGTTGGACTGCTCGAGGCGCAGGAGGACATCAAGTCGCAGGTGCAGGAAGAGCTTGGGGAGCGCCAGCGCGAGATGTACCTGCGCGAGCAGCTGAAGACGATTCAAAAGGAGCTCGGCGACGACGACTCGAGCAAGGAGATCACCGAGCTGCGCGAGAAGCTTCTCAAGCTCACGCTCCCCAAGGATGCGCGGGCGGAAGTGGAGCGCGAACTCGGCAGGCTCGAGCGCGCCGGGCGCGAGTCAATGGAAGCGCAGGTGATTCGCACATATCTCGAGTGGATCGCCGAGCTGCCGTGGAACATCCGCTCTGACGATCAGCTCGATCTCAATCATGCGGCGAAAGTCCTCGAGGAAGATCACTACGGCTTGGGAGACGTGAAGGACCGCGTGCTCGAGTTCCTCGCCGTGAGGCAGCTGCGGGCGCTTCAGCTCGCGCAGGAAGTCGAAGAGACGGGCGAAGTGCCTGCGGCGCGGCTGCTTCCCGAGAAGGACGACGCGACGCCATCGCTGGCGACGGCTGACCTCGAGGAGCACACCATCACCGACAAGGCGGAAGCCAAGTCACGCGCGATGGCGAAGGGACCGATTCTCATCTTCATCGGACCGCCGGGCGTCGGTAAGACAAGCATCGCCAAGTCAATCGCCCGCGCGCTCGGACGCGAATATGTTCGCGTCGCACTCGGCGGCGCCCGCGACGAAGCCGACATACGTGGACACCGTCGCACGTATGTCGGCGCAATGCCTGGCCGCATCGTGCAGGGTCTCAAGCAGGCCGGCACAAAGAATCCGGTGTTCCTGCTCGACGAAGTGGACAAGCTGGGTACGTCGTTCCAGGGCGATCCGGCGAGCGCGCTTCTCGAAGTGCTCGACCCGGCGCAGAACGACACCTTCACCGATCACTATCTCGGGGTTCCGTTCGATTTGAGCGAAGTGTTGTTCATCGCCACCGGAAATTTTGTGCAGAACATTCCAGGTCCACTCCTCGATCGCATGGAAGTCGTTGATTTCGCCGGCTACACTGAGCGCGAGAAGGCGGAGATCGCGAAGAAGTATCTCTTGCCGCGGCAGCTCGAGGAATCGGGGCTGAGCGGCAAGAAGATCGAGTTCACCGACGATGCAATCATGTCGGTGGTGTCGAAGTACACGCGAGAGAGCGGCGTGCGGCAGCTCGAGCGGCAGATCGGCGCCGTCGCGCGCAAGCTGGCGCGCAAGATCGCGTCGAGTCAGGAAGTTTCGCACACTGTCGACGCCGATGCGGTGCGCGACCTGCTCGGGCGGCCCAAGGTGCATCCTGAGCACATTCAGGAGGAGAACGAAGTCGGCATCGCCACCGGCATGTACTACACGCCGATGGGCGGCGACATCATGTTCGTGGAGGCTTCGATCAGGCGGTACTACGGGAACAAGCCCGCGGACAGCGACGTTGCAGGTCCCGGCGGAGCAGTGTCTCTCATTCTCACCGGACAGCTCGGAGACGTGATGAAGGAATCCGCGCGCGCCGCCTTTACCTACGCGACCAACAACGCGTCGAAGCTCGGTATTCCGCGCGACAGGCTTGGCGCAATCGAGGCGCACATCCACGTCCCGGCCGGCGCGATTCCGAAGGACGGCCCGTCAGCCGGGCTCGCGATCGCTACCGCGCTCGTGTCGGAGATGTCGGATCGCCCTGTGCGGCGCGATGTTGCAATGACGGGTGAAATCACGCTGCGCGGGCGGGCGCTGCCGATCGGCGGGCTGAAGGAAAAAGTGCTCGGCGCTCACCGCGCTGGCATCACCACCATCATCATCCCGAAGGCGAACGAAGCGGACATTGACGATGTGCCGGAAGAAGTCCGGTCCGTGCTCACCTTCCATGCGGTGGAGACGCTCAATGAGGTGCTGAAGATCGCGCTCGTGCCGCTGGAGGAAGCGGAAGCGCCGAAGCCGCTGGAGATGAAAGAGGTCGCGTAGCCAAACTGCAACTGAACATGATGTCAGCCCCATGTTCAGTTGCAGTTGCGGGTCCTAGAAAATCAGCGCCCCGCGACTGAAGATCTTCCACGGATCCAGCCGCAGCTCCGCCGGCTCCGTTCCCTCGATCCAGTACTCAGTGTACCGCTGCTCAGCCAGCGTGACGTCGGTCGCGAGATCGCCGGTACCGCGATCCATCTCGCCGCTGATCACTCCCGTTGGCGGCTGCCACTGCGTTTCCTTCGCAACCGTCAATCGCGGGTTCGCCTCGTAATAGCGCGCGATTGTCCTCGCCCAGATCGGCGCGGCGAGCGAACCGCCGCCGGCACTCGTCGTGATCGTCTTCGGCTTGTCGAAGCCGAGCCAGACGCCGGCGACGAGCTCGGGCGTCATGCCGATGAACCACACATCGGTATTGTCGTTGGTGGTTCCGGTTTTTCCGGCCACTGGAATCGTCGCCGGCAGGTGGCGCCTGATCGAGGTTGCGGTGCCGCGCTCGACCACATCCCGCA
>JACCRL010000346.1 GCA_013813605.1 Gemmatimonadaceae bacterium | reverse complement strand
CCTTGTATGCCTGGCCGGGATACTGCTTGTCGATCGAAACGAACACGAGGTTATGAAAGATGCCCTCGGCAGGCATGTGGTAATCGACGACCTCCGGGATCGTGAGCTTGAGCAGCGGCAGAAAAATCCGCTCCGTCGCGTGACCGAGGTAGTAGTCCTCCATCGGCGGACGCCCAACGATCGTCGTTGCGTAGACCGGTGACCGGCGCATCGTGACCGCGGTCACGTGGACCTGGGGATACAGGTCAGCTTCCGAGTAAAAACCGGTGTGATCGCCGAACGGCCCTTCGACGACCAACGGCTCGGACGGATCGATGTATCCCTCGATCACCATCTCGGATTCGGCGGGAACCTCGAGATCGCAGGTGAGCGCTTTCGTTAAAGTCACCGGAGAGCGGCGCAGGAAACCGGCGAAGATGAACTCGTCGATCGTCGGAGGGAGCGGCGCCGAGGCAGAGTATACCGACGCCGGGTCAGCGCCGATCGCGATGCACACGTCCATCCGCTCACCGCGCGCGGCCATCTCGCGCCAGTGCGCCGCGCCAACCTTGTGCCGCTGCCAGTGCATCGCCAGCGTCCGCGGTCCGAGGTACTGGACGCGGTACATGCCGACGTTCCGAATGCCGCGCGCGGGATCTTTCGAGATCACCATCGGGAGCGTGATGTAAGGCCCGCCGTCCTCGGGCCAGCAGGTGATTATCGGCAGCCGCGAGAGATCCACATCTTCGTCGCGCCACACGATTTCCTGACACGCTGGTTTCCCGCTCTTGATACGCGGCGGAAACTTCCCGACCTCGAGCAGGCGCGGCAGCATCGACAGCTTGCCGAGCAGTCCTTCCGGCACCTTGAGGTCGAGCAGCTGCGTGATCCGCTTCCCGACATCGTCGAGATTGTCGACGCCGAGCGAGAGTGACATCCGCCGCATCGAGCCGAAAAGATTTATGGCGACGGGATACTCGGAGCGGCCGCCGCCGTCGAGCGTCACGTTCTCAAAGATCAGGGCGTTGCCGCCGCCCGGCTGCTTCATGACACGGTCGGCGATCTCGCACAGCTCGAGACGCGCCGCGACCGGGTGCTTTATGCGGGTGAGCTCACCCGCCGCATCGATTGCGGCAATGAAATCGGCAAGGTTGTCGAGGCTCACCGTGCACCGCCGGATGGGCGCTCGCCAACGTGTATCGCGGCGATCCCGAAGGTGAGACGGCTCCATTCCACACCGGTGAACCCGGCGGCGCGAATGCGCGCGGCGAGATTCTCCTCGGTCGGAAAGTTCGCCACTGACCGCGGCAGGTATGCATAGGCAGTGCGGTGACCACTCACCAGTCCGCCAATCGCCGGCAGGACGTGATGGAAGTAGAACCGATAGAGACCGCGCATCACCGGTGCGCGCGGAGTGGAGAACTCGAGGATGACGAGCCGCGCGCCGGGCATGAGCACGCGATACGCCTCGCCAAGCGCATGATCGAGACCGGCGACGTTCCTGATTCCGAAGGCAACGATGGCTCCTGACATCGACGCTGACGCGAAAGGCAGCTGTACCGCATCGGCGGCAACGGGTGCCAGCTTGCCCGCGCTGACCTTACCCGCCCCGGCGCGCAGCATCGGCTCGGCGAAATCAGCGCCGACGATGTAGCCGCGAAAGCCTTTCGTGCGCGCGAGCTCGGCCGATACATCGAGCGTGCCGGCACACAGGTCGAGCCATGTCCCGCCGGGATACCGCTCGATGCCGAGCATGGCGATGGCGCGCCTCCTCCATCCCTTGTCGATGTTGAGGCTGAGGAGATGATTGAGGAGGTCGTAGCGCGGTGCGATCTCCGAAAAAATTTGTCGCACGTATGCGCGCTTCTCGGCGCCACCGGCAGCAGCGGCGCTGGCGGTCGCGCTGTCGATGTCGGTGGCCAGCATCGTTTGAAAGTTGCGGGGCGTAACGTGCCGGGGCAAGCTATCTTCAGCCCTTCCTGCCATGGCAAACAAGTCCTACGCCGATGTTTCCGACCAGCAGGTAGTCGTCTTCGCCCAGCAAGGGCGCGAGGATGCCTACCGCGAGCTGATCTCGCGCTACGAGCGGCCCGTCTTCTCGCTCGTATTCCGTATGGTGCGCGATCGGGAGACCGCGGAAGACCTGGCGCAGGAGACCTTCATCAAGGTCCTCAACAACATCGACCGCTACCGGCCCGAGTTCAAGTTCTCGAGCTGGCTGTTCAAGATCGCCAATAACATCACGATCGATCACCTGCGGCGCCGCCAGCTGGATACCATCAGCATGGAGGGCGCACCCGATGCGGTTACGGCCGAGAGCGCCCGTGCGACGTCGATCGCCGTTGCCAGCAGTGCGCCCTCCGCGCTCGAGCAGCTGGAGTCGCGCGAGCTGGGCGGAGCGATCGAGAAGGCGATCGCCAAGCTCCGCCCGGAGTATCGCGCCTGCATCATCCTGCGTCACGTCGAGGACTACTCGTACGACGAGATCGCGGAGATCGTGAAGCTGCCGCTCGGCACCGTGAAGACTTACATCCACCGCGCGCGTCAGGAGCTGAGAGAGTCGCTGGAGGGCGTCCGGTAGAGTGTCAATCGGACCCGCAAAAAGATCCCTGAAATCGCTGAAACTTCCCCTGAAACCGTCCCGTAGGTGAGTGCGTGAGGAACAATGACTGAAGACGACTTCCCCGAAGATTTCACCCCGATTGCCGCTGAGCTGCAGCGACTGCCCTACATGGCGCCGTCGCGGCATTTTGCCGATCAGGTGATATCGCGCGTTGCAAAGCTCAATTCCGGAGCGCAGCACGAGCTGCTTCCGGCAGCGCGTCCGCACCTCGGGCTCGAGCGCGGCGGCAAGGCGGGCATCGCCACGCGCCGACGGTCGCCGCTGGTGCGCACCGCTCTCGCCACCACCACCGGTGTCGTCCTCGTCGCCGC
>JACCRL010000018.1 GCA_013813605.1 Gemmatimonadaceae bacterium | reverse complement strand
TGCTTCCCGTAAACGAGATGGCACCGATGATCGTGCCGAGCACGATCGACGCAGCTTCCCCCACCGGGATCACCTGCGCGGAGCGCACCAGTCGCAGGTACTCGGCGACAGAGACGAGCGCGGCTGTCGCTCCACCCATGCCGTTGAACAGCGCGACCATCTGCGGCATCGCCGTCATTTGCACCCGCCGCGCGGAATAGACACCGATAGCCGCACCGACCAGGGTTCCCAGTCCGATCGTCCAGTACGAAACGATCTGCCGGTCGAGGAGGGTGACGCCGAGCGCGACGGCCATGCCGAGCGCGGCGAGTCTGTTGCCGGCGCGCGCAGTGCCCGGCGAGCTCAGCTGCTTGAGCCCGAAGATGAACATCACCGCCGCAACGATGTAACTGGCGGCGATGAAAGACCCGCGTGCGTCAAGCATCGTCGGTCTTCTTCACTTCCCTCTTTTTGAACATCTCCAGCATCCGGTCGGTGACGACGAACCCGCCGAACACGTTGGCGGCGCCGAAGACGACGGCGATGAAGCCGAGCGCGTGCTGCAACGGTGTGTCCGCGGAGCCGGCGATGAGCATCGCACCGAGCACGACGATGCCATGGATGGCGTTGGTGCCGGACATGAGCGGCGTGTGCAGCACCGACGGCACCCTCGCGATGACCTCGAAGCCGACGAAGATCGCCATGATGAAGACGTAGATTCCCAGCACAAGCTCCTGGCTCATCGCGATAGTCCAGCCATTGGGGAAGCGGACGCCAGGCGTTCGCGCGTCGGTGCATGCCTTACTTCGCCGTTGGCGGTGACGCAAACGGCAGCGATGATGTCGTCGCTGAAGTTGAGCTCGAGAGATCCCTTGGGGGCGAGCAGGGTCACGAGCGCGGCGACGTTCTTGGCGTACATCTGACTGGCATGGAAGGCGAGGTCGCTCGAGATGTGGAGCGGCGCGATGATCGTGACATCGTTGTGGACCACGGTTTCACCGGGCTTGGTGAGCTCGCAGTTTCCGCCCTGCTCGCCGGCGAGGTCGACGATCACCGAGCCCGGCTTCATCGCCTTCACGGTTTCGGCCGAAACGAGCATCGGGGCGCGCCTTCCCGGCACGAGCGCCGTAGTGATGATCACGTCGGCCCCGATGGCGCGCTGGTGGATGAGATCCTTTTCGCGACGGATGTGATCCTCACTCAGCTCCCGCGCGTACCCGCCGGCGTCCTGCGCGTCCTCGGCAACGACATCGAGCTCGACAAACGTCGCGCCGAGGCTCTTCACCTGCTCTTTCACGACGGGCCGCGTATCGAACGCCTCGACTACCGCACCGATTCTGCGCGCAGTCGCGATCGCCTGCAGTCCGGCCACGCCTGCGCCGATCACCAGCACCTTTGCCGGCCGCACGGTGCCGGCCGCGGTCATCAGCATCGGGAAAAACTTCTGCAGCGCGTTGGCGGCGATCAGGACCGCCTTGTAACCGGCGACGGTACTCTGCGACGACAGCGCATCCATCATCTGTGCGCGCGTCGTCCGCGGCACGAGCTCCATGCTGCAGGAGATCACGCCCTGCGCGGCAAGGCGCGCGAATAGCGATACGTCGGCTCCCGGTTGGAGCAGGCCAACGAGAACGGTGCCGCTGCCGATTTTCGCGACCTCGCCGTTGTCAGGCCGTTGAACGCGGAGCACCATGTCCGCTCCGGAATACAGGTCAGCGCCGGCGCCGGAGGTCTCGCAGCCCGCATCCTCATAGGCCTTGTCGGTGAAGCCGGCGCGGATTCCCGCCCCCTTCTCCACCCGCACGCGGTGGCCGGCGCGGGTGAGCTGGGCAACGACCTCCGGCACGATGGCAACGCGCCGCTCTCCCGCCGCGCTCTCCCGCGGAACTGCTATCTGCATTCACCCTTTCCCGGATCCGGTTCAAGCGCTCGCAAGTACACGTGCAGCAGCGCGTCGCAAAACATTACCCGAAAGAACCCCAACTTCCAGCCCGCTATATTACCGATGTGCCTCCCCAACGCAGATGGCGCGAGCTACGTACCGGCATAATTTCGGCTGCCGCGATTGCCGCGCTCGTGCTTTTCACCCTTCTCTTTGCGCGCGTCGGCGGCATACGCGGCAAGAAGGTAGACCTTTACGTCACCGCGCCCGATGTGTCGGGCGTGCTGCCGGGGACGGAAGTCTGGCTGGCGGGGAAGAAATCCGGACGCGTGACGAAGGTCGGCTTTCTGGCAACCACGACCGATACCACGCAGCGGGTGCTGCTCACGACCGAGTTTCTGGCAGAGTTTCTGCCGGTCGTGCGCAGGGATTCCTACGCCGAGATCCGACCCGGCGGAAACTTCATCGGCGCGCCGGTGATCCAGATCTCAGCTGGCAGCGCGAACTCGCCGCCGCTCGGTGCGGGAGATACCGTCGCGACACGCACCAAGTCTCCGATGGCCGGGGTCGTCGACCAGGTTGGAAAGATCGGTCCGGAGTTTCGAGCGCTGGCGAAGGAGGTCACCGAACTCAATGCGAAGCTTTCAGGTCCGGTCGGCACAATCGGTAACTTTCGCACGCGCGGCGTGGGCCAGGTCGCTGATGTCAGCGGTGGAATGTCGCGGATCATGAACAAGGCAACGCGCGGGGAAGGAACCATTGGCCTCGCGATGCGCGGCAACCTGATGGCTCGCGCGTCGAGCGCGATGGCGGCAACCGATTCCCTGCGTGCATTCATGGATTCCGATCGCGGCAACGTCGGCCGTTTCCGGCGTGACACCACGCTCATGAGCACCGTGAGTGGAATCATGGCCGAGGTCGATTCGCTCCGCGCGCTCGCCTCCGATCCGCTTGGCACGATCGGCAAGGCGCGCGGCGACAGCGCGCTGATCCGGGAGCTTGCGAGGAACAAGGTGCTGCTCGACTCATTGTTCCGCGACATCAAGAGACGTCCTCTCCGCTACATCGCGTTCTGACTTGCCCCTTGCGGGGTGTGACAATTAGCTTCGAGGGTCTTCACCCGCCCCACCGCCCGAAGAAGACTCCCGCCGAGCTCCCTCCCGCATCGCCCTTCCCGCCCGCATAGCACTCCGTTCCACCGCAGCACGACTTCCCTCCTCTCCTTCACGACGCACGCGTGGATATCGCCGAGCTAAAGCGAAAATCCGTAAATGAGCTCCAGGAAATGGCCGACGGTCTCAAGATCGAAGGACCGCCGGGCGTGCGCAGCAAGCAGGATCTCATTTTCCAGATCGAGCAGAATTTGCTCGACACGGATGTCGTGCTGCACGGCGACGGGGTGCTCGAGATTCTTCCCGAGGGGTACGGATTTCTGCGCAGCCAGGACTGGAGCTATCTCCCCGGGCCGGACGACATCTACGTCTCGCCGTCCCAGATCAAGCGCTTCGGCCTGCGGACCGGCGACGGAGTTCGCGGGCAGGTCCGTCCGCCCAAGCCGTGGGAGCGCTACCTCGCGCTCCTGCGTGTCGAGAGCGTCAACACGGAAGATCCGGAGAAGGCCAAGGACCGCGCCCCGTTCGACAATCTCAGGCCGTGCTATCCGGACGAGCGGCTGAGACTGGAGACAAAGGACGGGGATCTCAGCATGCGCGTGATGGACATCATGGCGCCGATTGGAAAGGGGCAGCGAGGGATCATCGTGTCACCGCCCCGGGCAGGAAAGACGATCCTGCTCAACAAGATGGCGAACGCGATCGCCGAGAATCACCCGGAGGTGACGATCATCGTGCTGCTCATCGACGAGCGGCCGGAGGAAGTGACCGAGATGATCGCCAGCACCAAGCGGGCGGAGGTCGTGAGCTCCACCTTCGACGAAGGCGCCGCCCGGCACGTGCAGGTATCGGACATGGTCATCGAGAAGGCGAAGCGTCTCGTCGAGCACGGGAAGGATGTCGTGATTCTTCTCGACTCGCTGACGCGTTTCGCGCGCGCCCACAACACCGTCGCGCCGCAGTCGGGAAAGATTCTCTCCGGTGGTGTCGACGCGAGCGCACTGCAGAAACCGAAGAAGTTTTTCGGGTCGGCGCGCAATATCGACGGCGGCGGGTCGCTCACGATCATTGCCACGGCGCTGACGGAAACCGGCTCGCGCATGGACGACGTGATTTTTGAGGAGTTCAAGGGCACCGGCAACATGGAGCTGGTGCTCGACCGCAAGATCGCCGACCGGCGCATCTTCCCTGCGATCGACATCTTCCGCTCGGGAACGCGAAAGGAGGAGCTGCTGCTCAATCAGTCGGAGATCAACCGCGTCACGCTCCTGCGCCAGTTCCTCGCCGACATGCCGGAGACGGAGGCAATCGAGTTTCTGCTCCGCCAGATGGTGAAGTCGAAGAACAACAAGGAATTCTTTACGCAGATGGCCGAGGGCCGGTGAACGAAGCGCTCGGACGGTTGCTGGCGGTTGACTACGGCCGGAAGCGCGTTGGACTGGCGATCAGCGACCCGCTGGGCATGATCGCATCGCCCGCGGGCTTCATCGAGCGGCGAGCGGGCAAGCGCCCACCGATAACGGCGATCATCCGCCGCGCGACCGAGCTGGGCGCAAGAGGGTATGTGGTGGGGCTCCCGCTCGATGGCGACGGAAATGAAACCGAGTGGACCGCCGAGATTCGCTCGGTTGGCGCGGAGCTCGCGAAGAGAACGGGAATGCCGATGCGATTTCTCGACGAGCGTTTCACGACCGCGGCCGCACTCAGGACGGTGCGGGAGATGGGTGAATCCACCCGCGGCAGGAAGGGCGACGTGGACTCACTTGCGGCAACCATACTTCTACAGCATGCGCTCAATGTCCCGGAATAGATCGCTCGTCATGGCTTTCGCCGCCGTGGCGCTGTTTGGAGCGTGTGGCGGCGCGCCGCACGGCGTGCCAGTGCGCGTCATCATCCCCAAGGGATCGACGTTCAAGGAGGCGACTGACTCGCTGGAGCGGGCGAAGCTGGTGAGCTGGCCGAGGATCTTTCGTCTTTATGGGCGGTTTACCGGCGGCGACCGCAACATCAAGCCCGGTACGTATCTCTTGAAGCACGACACGCCGTGGCCGGATATCGTCAGCGCTCTCAACGGCGGCAAGGGACTCGTCAACTCGATTACAGTCCCCGAGGGATTCTCGCTTCGGCAGATCGTCCCGTTGATGAGCAGGAAACTTTCCGTCCCCGCGGATTCGGTGGCGGCCGCGGTGCGAGACACGGCACTGCTGTCGCGACTCGACCTCCCGAATGAGACACTCGAGGGGTATCTGTTTCCCGACACCTACGCGTTTCCGGAGGGAACGACCGCGCGCCAGGCGGTACGCGAGATGGTCCAGAGGTTCGAGCGCGAATGGAAACCGGCCTGGGATGCGAGGTTGTCCGAACTCAAGATCAACAGGAACGATCTCGTCACCATGGCCTCGATCGTGGAGAAGGAAGCGATCCGTCCCGAAGAGCGGCCCGTCATTGCCGCCGTTTACTACAACCGTCTGCGTAAGGGAATGCTGCTGCAGGCCGACCCGACAGTGCAGTACGCGCTGCCGCAGCATGTCGGTCGCGTGCTCTATCGCGACCTGAAGATCGAGTCGCCGTACAACACCTACGTGCACACCGGCTTGCCCCCCGGACCGATAGCATCGCCGGGGGGGCCGAGCCTCGCCGCGGCCGCGAACCCGGCGAGCGTTCCATACCTGTTCTTTGTCGCCGCGCCCGACGGTCATCACGAGTTCCGGATGACGTTCGCCGAGCATACGGCGGCGATCAGGAAAATAAGAGGAATCGCCGAGCCGATTCCGCCGCCGCCACCGCAGGGCAAAGTTGCGCCCGCACCCGCGAAACGAGCGGCCGTGCGCAGGACTACAACGGTGCGAAAGGCTCCCGCGAAACGGCCGCCGCCAAAGACTACAACTACGACGCGGAAAAAGAAGCCGGCAATCCGCTAGTCCCGCCCTCGGTTCCCCTTGCCGCGCTTTCCCCGCTTGCCATGCTTCCGCCCCTCTCGCCGATCGGCCTCGCCATCGTAGCGATCTTCCCATTCCTCGTCGTCCCGCCCGAATCGGGGATCATCGAACGGGATGATGGCCGATTCCTCGATCTGCGGGAGATCAGAGCCATGTGCGAGGACGAAGCGGATGTTGTCGTCCGTGACGTGCGGATACAGTCCGCGATTTTTCGGAATCGACGCCTGTGCGGCCTGCGCCAGCGCGAGGGTCGTGACGACATAATCACGAACCGACATCCCCGTCGCTTCGATCATCGATCGGGCGTAGGGGTTTGCCTCCAGCCTCGCGACGCCGGCATCGATGGGATTCTCCTGGCGCGCGCCGGCGCTCTCAAGAGAGCTCGC
>JACCRL010000305.1 GCA_013813605.1 Gemmatimonadaceae bacterium | reverse complement strand
GACTTCGATTATTCAGCGAAGGCAACAGGACCGCTCGAGATACCGCTGACGGAGCGGCTCGCCAAGATGCGTAGCCAACGCGCCGGGGATCGCAGCCGAGCGAAGGCGAAGCAAGGCAACCGCGGGGGCAGCACGCCCTCACACGGCGCTCGTCCGAGATCGGAAGCGGGCTCGTCAACGTCAAGAAGGCCGCACCACGGGGGAAGGCGCGGACCTTCACGCTGACATGAATCGGTTGCGAACGTGCGCCATGCTGATTCGCTCGCCCTGGCAGCACGCGTTTCAGCGCAGAGGCGCCTGGACAGGCAACAGACAGCGCGATGTCTCTATCAGCGCCCAATCCAGTACGTGCCCTTGATCTGAAAGACGTTCGTCGGCCGGTCGCCGAACAGGAGCGAGCGGTCGCGGCCGAAGTCGAAGTCGCCGAACTGATCGAAGCCCGATCGCTGCTGTGTCCACACGAAAAACAGTGTGGACCCCGGACGATATTCCCAGCGCAGCACGCCCGTGCCGCGGAGTGAGCGGATGTTGAAGTCCGGATTTCCGATGGTGAACGCGGGCGCGGCACCACTGCCATCCGGATCGATGGTGTAGCCCGTCTTTTCCCCCTCGGAATTCGTGATCGGCGCCACCGTGCTGCCGTTTTCACGCCCGAAGTAGTTCATGCGCCGTGACCTCGGCTCCGCGAATTCCTTGAAGCTGGTGTAGGTACCGCTCGACAGAAACGGCTGCGCGAACACTTCCAGCGTCAGGTTTGGCGTGAACGTGGCGTTGACGCGCGTGTTTACCGCAAACGTCTTCTGGTCGAGCCGGCCGAACACGTAGCGCCTGCCGAAGAACGACGCCGGTGCGGTCGCATCGCCTACTGCCGAGACGTACTGCTGCGCAGTGAGATCGTGATCGTAGGAAGGAGCAACGCTTACCAATACACTCGACGAAGGCTTGACCGTGACGGAGGGATAGTAGGCCACACGCCCACCTTCATTGTTATCGACAGGCCGGCTGACCTGAAGATTCATTCTCCAGACGAGATTCTTGCGCGAATCCGTGCTGTAATTACCGGAGTACAATTTGTAGCCGTACTTCATCACAGTAGGTCCACCGCGCGTGAGGCGATCGTCATAGAAGGTCGGATTGCTGATCGCAAAGAAGCCAAGGGTCTGATAGTTCTTGAACGTCGCTTCGGCGGCGCCATGGTATTCGCTGCCGGTCCGATCGCCCTCATAGTTCAGCTCCTGCTGGACGCCGAGGCCCGTCGCCAGGGACCGGTACCAGCTACCCGGCGTCGTCCACTGGCGGGCAACGTTGGCGAGCATCCACTTGTAGTCTGAGCGGTTGAGCACGCCGATGTCGTTTGCTTCGAACCCGGGACTGCGCCAGTTCTGCGTCGTCTCCCAGAGCCAGTTGCCGGTTTCCTTGGCGACGCGCCCGTAAAGTCCATAACCGTTGAGCCGGTTGCGCGTGGGGTCGTAGTCGGTGGCAAACAATCCGTCCGACGTCTGCGTCCTGCCACTACGCTGGTAATAGCGCGCGCTCGACTGCTGGGCTCGGCGGATTGCGGCGGTGTCGCCGCCGATGTTGGTGAGGGCGGTCTGCAGTGCGAGCGAATAGGTACGATCGCTCCACCGGTGATCAAGATCCAGACCGACGCTCTGCGCATTGGAGCGAAGGCGCGCGATCTGGTCAGGGTGATTCAGGAAGCGGTTGGTAAGAGTGGTGATGCCGCCGACCCGGGTGGCACCGCCGCGCAGATCCTTGCGGACGCGCCCGATGAAATAGTTGGCGCGCGGCTCGATCTCCTGGGTCGCATCCGCGGTTTCGCCGGGAAGCCTGAAGCGCGCCGTCTCCCTGTCGGTGAATGCGTCGAGAAGCCCGATCGTGATTCCGTTCTTCGTGCGACCGGTAATCTTGGCGGCACCGAGAATGGGCGTCGCTTCCGCTGCGTCGATGAACTCCGCGCGTCCGCCGACAACGCCGGCGAGCTGTGGCGATCGGCCGATGCGGCGTGTGTAAACGAGGTTCAGGCTCGAAACATTGCTGCAGATATAGCAGCCGAAGCCGCCGAACGAGAAATACTGCGAGTTCGACACGAAGAAGGGGCGCTTCTCGGAAAACGTCGTCTCGAACACGGAAAGATTGACAACCGCCGGATCCACTTCGACCTGCCCGAAGTCCGGATTTACCGTTGCATCGAGCGTCAGGTTGGAGGTCAGGTTCACCTTCAGGTCACCTCCGGCGCGGTACGTCATCTCGGTGTTGCTGTGATAAGGATCGCCCAGCCGTGCCCGCTCCGACTTTGCGCGGGATGTGAGATAGGGGACGATCTCCAGCTGTCGCGGTTGCGACGCCACGGTGATGCCGGTGAGCGTGCCGAAATAAGCGGGGCCGCCGAACTCATTGTTGCGCCAGAACGCCCACATGTCGAGCTCGGCGCGGCGATCGATATTGCGCGAGATCTGCATTCCCCAGACCTGCGCGCTGTCGCGCGAAAAGCGGAGCTGGGAATACGGAATACGCATCTCGGCGGTCCAGCCCAGCGAATCGATCTTCGACGATCCCTCCCATACCGGGTCGTATGAAGTGTCGCCGTTCTGGTGGTCGCCCTTCACGCCCAGCGGATTGAGGTCGAACCATGTGCGTCCGTTCTTGTCGCGGAATGTGTCGAACACAACGGAAAAGCGATCCGATGTCAGCGAGCTGCCGCCACTGACGAGCTGGTCGCGGCGAGTGAGTACCGCGCGAACGCCCTTTGCGCCAAGCGAATCGTACATGCGCGCGCCAATGTAAATCGCCGCCTCGTCGTAGAGAATGCGGACCTCGGTGCGCTGGCTCGCGTCCTTTCCCTCGTCGGGCCTCTGCTGCACGAATTTCGTGATGGGGGTCGCACCGCTCCAGGCGGCATCGCCGAGGCCACCGTCAATCACGATCTCTCCGCGGCGCTCGGATGCCTGGGCGACAGGACGGGGATCGTTCTGGGAAAGCGTGGTCTGTTGCGCGCCGAGGAGCGGGGCGGAAAGGGCGAGCAGCAAGAAGCACGTGCGTGCCGCAATCAATGAAGGAATACGCATGGGCGGGAGTTGGGTGACCGACCTGTTCTATACGGGGACTGCCGGCCTTTAGTGTCGATTAGACGCCCAGGGCCCTGAAATGGTTTAACGACGTTCGCAAGCAGATGAGCTGTCCGGCATCCGCGGGGGCCGTTGCGGCGACTAGACACGTGGCATTATAATGCGATGACATGCTTACTTCCTTTCGCCATGCGCATAGCCACCACGGCCCCACGGGCCGCGGGGCGCTGTTGCGCGTGCA
>JACCRL010000294.1 GCA_013813605.1 Gemmatimonadaceae bacterium | reverse complement strand
CGCCTTCGGATGGAGTCTCGAAACAGGGAATGGCACTCGGCGCATGGGCGCGGCTGCTCGCTGCCGGCGCTAACGATGCCGTAACACCGAGACGTGACAGCGCATCGACGAGAAGCGAGTTGATTCGCGCGTAGGCACTTCTTAGCGATCCCGCGCCAGCCATGGGCGACGTGACACTGTAGGTGACCTCACGGTCGTGCAGGATCGCCCTGCCCCCCGTGGGTCGGCGCACCACGCCCATGCCGGCGGCGAGAATCCGAGCCCGGTCGTAGCGGCCGACGGCGGGTTGGTGGCGTCCGAAAGAGATCGTCGGCTCGCCCCAGGAGTAAACGCTGAGCACGGTTTCGCCGGTGCGCGCGGCCCGCTCGAGCAGCGCAGTATCGCGGGCCATGTTCTCGGCGCCGGAGCGCGGCGGCACGACCATCATGCGCCAGCTGCTGAAGCTTCGCGGTGCCTGCATAGGGTGTTAAATTGGACTCTTATGAGCAAGACAATCAAGCACGCGAAGACCGTCATCTCCCCGCCCGAATCCTTCGTGCCACGGCACGTCGGGCCTGACGAGTCGGACGTCGCCGAAATGCTGAAGACAGTCGGCTATTCGTCGCTTGATGAGCTCATCGACGCAACGGTGCCGGAAGCGATCAGATTTCGCCGCGGCCTGGACCTCCCCACCGGTGTGACTGAGCCCGAGGTGCTGGCGCAGTTCCGCGCACTCGCCGCGAAGAACCAGGTGTTCCGCTCGTTCATCGGTATGGGATACTCGGACTGCGTCACTCCGCCAGTCATCCAGCGCAACATCATCGAGAATCCCGGCTGGTACACCGCGTACACTCCGTACCAGGCCGAGATTGCGCAGGGACGGCTGGAGGCGCTGCTCAACTTTCAGACGGTTGTGAAAGACCTGACCGGAGTCGAGATCGCCAACGCGTCACTGCTCGATGAAGCGACCGCGGCTGCCGAAGCGATGACGATGAGCTACGCGATCAAGGGGAAACCCGGAAAGGAAGTTTTCCTCGTCGCGGCGGAGTGTCACCCTCAGACGATCGATGTGGTGCAGACGCGCGCCGCTGCGCGCGGCATCGAGGTGCGCGTGTCCAGCTATCGCGAATTCCAGCCTGCCGCTGACGTCTTCGGCATGCTCGTCCAGTATCCGACGAGCGACGGCGCGGTGGTGGATTACGCGGAAACGTGCGAGAGAGCTCACGCCGCTGGCGCGCTGGTGACGGTGGCCGCCGACCTGCTCAGCCTCGTGCTGCTGGTGCCACCGGGTGAATGGGGCGCCGACATCGTCGTCGGCAACACACAGCGGTTCGGCGTCCCTCTCGGATACGGCGGTCCACACGCGGCGTTCTTTGCGACAAAAGAAGAGTTCAAGCGACAGCTGCCGGGGAGAATCATCGGCATTTCGCGCGATGCCGACGGAAAGCCGGCGCTCAGGATGGCGCTGCAAACGCGCGAGCAGCACATCCGGCGCGAGAAGGCGACGAGCAACGTCTGCACGGCGCAGGTTCTGCTCGCGGTCGTTGCCGGCATGTATGCCGTCTATCACGGCCCGCGGGGTCTCGAGCGAATCGCGCGGCGCGTCCACGGATTCGCGGCCGCGCTCGCCGAGGGATTGCGCCGGCTCGGTTTCGAGATCGCGCACGACGACTATTTCGACACCATCAGGGTGGAGCTCGGCGGGCGCAGTGCCGCGGAGATCGCCGCTGCCGCGCGCCGGCGCCGCATCAACCTGCGCGTGCTCGGCGACACGAGCGTCGCGATCGCGCTGGACGAGACGGTGGGCGAGGACGACCTGCGCAACCTGTTCGCCGCCTTCAACGGCGGCGACGATGCGGACTTTCAGGTGGGAGAGGTGGTCGCGGCAAGCGACTCGCGTTACGACGAGAGATTCGCGCGCACTTCGCCGTTTCTCACGCATCCGGTCTTCAGCACGCACCACTCCGAGACGGAGATGCTGCGGTACATGAACCGGCTTCAGTCGCGCGACCTGTCGCTCGTGCACTCGATGATTCCGCTCGGATCATGCACGATGAAGCTGAACGCGACGGCGGAGATGATGCCAATCACGTGGCCCGGCTTCGCGAAAATTCATCCCTTCGCTCCGGTGGAGCAGACCGAAGGATACCAGCAGCTTTTTACCGAGCTCGAGGCGGCGCTCGCCGAGATTACCGGGTTCGCGGCGGTGTCCCTGCAGCCGAACGCTGGCTCACAGGGTGAGTATGCGGGCCTCCTCGCCATTCGCGCCTATCATCTGGCGCGCGGCGACTCGCACCGCAGCATCTGCCTCACGCCGCAGTCTGCGCACGGAACGAACCCGGCGAGCGCGGTGATGGCGGGCATGAAGGTGGTCGTCGTGAAGACGGACGTGCGCGGCAACATCGATGTCGCGGACCTGCGCGCAAAGGCGGAATCACACCGCGACGATCTCGCGGCGCTGATGGTGACGTATCCGTCCACGCACGGGGTTTTTGAGGAAACGATCAGCGAGATTTGCGGCATCGTGCACGAGAACGGCGGCCAGGTGTACATGGACGGCGCGAACATGAACGCGATGGTGTGACTGTGCCGCCCCGGCGACATCGGCGCCGACGTGTGCCACCTGAACCTGCACAAGACGTTCTGCATCCCGCACGGCGGAGGCGGGCCGGGCATGGGACCGATCGGAGTTGCCGCGCACCTCATGCCTTTCCTGCCCGGGCACGCGGTTGTCGGTCAGGAGGGAAGGGAAAAAGTGGGAGCCGTCTCCGCCGCGCCATGGGGCAGCGCCAGCATCCTGCCCATCTCACACACGTACATCAGGCTGATGGGCGGCGACGGGCTGGAGTATGCGACGCGCATTGCGATCCTGAACGCAAACTACATCGCACGGCGTCTCGAGCCCCATTTCCCGGTGCTGTACAAAGGATCAAACGGCACTGTCGCGCACGAATGCATCATTGACACGCGCGTCGTGAGGCAGGCAAGCGGCGTTGAGGTCGAAGACATCGCCAAGCGACTGATGGACTACGGGTTTCACGCGCCCACAGTGTCCTTTCCAGTGGCGGGAACCCTCATGATCGAGCCGACGGAGAGTGAGTCCAGGGAGGAGCTCGATCGCTTCTGTGAGGCGATGATATCGATCCGCGAGGAGATTCGCGAAATCGAAAGCGGGGAG
>JACCRL010000177.1 GCA_013813605.1 Gemmatimonadaceae bacterium | reverse complement strand
GAGGGGCGGCTAAGAATTGTTTTTTCGAGACCGTATAGCATCCTGCGAACTTCCTTTGTCTGGTCGATCAAAGCCGTGCAGTCTGTTCTTGTTATTGCTTCTGTGTCTCTTGCCATTATCAAATGGTACTCCAGCTCAGAGCTGGAGTTGACAGCGTAGCGGAGGAACCGTGCAAAGTCGCGGTCACTTCTCTGGCCCCTACCCTCAACGATGTTCGTCGGTATCGACATCGATGCGCGAACCATCTGGCTTTTGAGCGACGCTTGCGTCGATCCGCGCATCGCCGTGGCCACACGATGGACGTTGAGCACGAGCGCATGAGCCTTACGCCAAACCTCGAGCTTCGCGAAATCGGCCATGGTTGCAGTTTCGCGAAGTCGAGAGTTTGGGTGTCGCCTATTCCCCGCGGACGAGGGCTGGAGTATGCGGTTCCCGTCTCCTACCCAATGACGTCCCGACTGCGGTGAAGCCGTGTGCTGGCCGCTTCAAGCCGGCACCTGACCTCATGTTCCGTTGCTCTTGCCGTTAAAGCCGCTACCCCATGTTGTAAAAGAACTGCTCCTTCACGATCTTGCCGTTCTCGACGGTGTACAGCGCCATCTCCTCCATGCGCACCCGCTGTCCGTTGGCCTTCACGGTTATGTCGTAGTCCCACCGGACCGCAAACTTGTCCTCCCCGACGAACGGTCCGTCGGCGTCGGCGGAGTGCACTTCATGGTTCTCCAGCCACCACTCGTTCTTTTTCCGGATCGCATCGATACCGGTCATGGTCGCCGGCATCTCCTTGCTGCCGGGCCCCGACTCGATGCTGACGATCTTCGGCGAGTAGAACGCATTGATCGCGTCCATGTTGCGGCCGGCTCGGCAGAGGGCGACTAGCTCCTCCGCAACGGCGGCGATGGAAGTGGGAGCGGCGGCGGTTTTCACAGTATCTCCTTTTTCGGGTCATTGGATAATCGGCAGAAGCCTGCCGCCGCTCAAGGCGTTGACAGCCTCAAGAGGCCCCTTGAGAGAAGGGGTTTCCCCAATCGTTACGTGCGGGCGGTTCAGCGCCAAGTCAACGCGGCTTCTTTGGGATCAGTCCCATTTCGTCCAGGAACCGGTGCCTGCCGGTCATTTTTCCGCCGCGAGCCTCAGCGCGGGTGAGGACGAGCCTGTCCTTCGTGCGTGTCATGCCGACGTAAAGCAGCCGCCGCGCCTCCTCGATGTCCCGCCTCCCCACGTCCCGGTGCTGACCCGGCAGCTGCTCGTCCTCGGCGCCCACGATGTACACGCGGGAGAACTCGAGCCCCTTCGTCGAGTGCAGCGTGAGCAGATTCACTCGCGCGGGGTCGCGCTCGACTCTGTCCGACAGCGACAGCACCACACGCTCCAGGAAATCCTTGAGCTGCTCGGCAATCGGCTTACCCGCAGCCTGGTCGAGCAGCGGCCGCAGACGGTGCATCGCGTGCGGGTAGCGCTGCTCCGCGCTCTTTTCCGCGCGGATGCGATTCATCACCGTCTCTCCGCCCAGCCGCTCGATCACATCTTCCATGGTGGGAAGGGCGGGATCGCCCGATTCTTCGCGCTGCACGCGGTAGAATTCCAGCGCATCGCTGTACCGACCCAGCGCGTACACGCGCGAGAGGCGCCTGAACAGCGTCGCTTCCGCGCCGAGCTTTTCCTCGTCACTGAGGGCAAGAGCGACGCCCAGGTGGTCGAGCAGGTTGATGAGCGCCGTCTTGCGCGCTCGGGCGACTTTGGCCTCGCCGAGCCGGATGAACACCTGCGCGAGCGTCTCGCAGTCGGCGAGCGCGCGGTGCGACTGGCCGGGGTCAATCCCGTAGACGCGCGCCAGATCGACGAGCTTCGCGCTTCCGGAGTGTACCTCGCGCGCCAGGAGGAGCGTGTCGTAGCTCACGAAGTCCGCGCCGGGCAGGCCTTCGCTCATACGGCGCAGAATCGGAAAGTCGAAGTGGTAGCCGTTGTGCGCGACGAGCACGTCGCTCCCGCAGAAGCTCCTGAACTCCGGCCAGACTTCCTCGAAGTACGGCGCCGTCGCAACATCAGCCTCGCTGATTCCGTGCGTCGCCCGCGCGCCCTCCGCGATCGCAATCCGCGGACGCACCAGACGCTGGAACCGCTCCGTAATCTTCCCGCCGCGCACCCGCACCGCGGCAATCTCGACTATTTCGGCTCGGTCCCGGTCGCGGTCGGTCGTCTCCAGGTCCACCGTCGTGTAATCAACGAAGTGGTTTTCGAACGACCGGCTGCGTAGATACTGCACCGCCTTGAAGACGCCGAGCGCGAGTCCGAGCGGCGAACGCTCGGGGAAGCGCACCTCGACGGCATCGGGTGGGCGCGATCCGCCGAGGACGACCGCGTGAGGGGATGCGCCGGCGAGGATTCCCTTGAGCGCGATCTCCGCTCCGCCGATCCGCGGCATCCACAGGGTCCGTCGCTCCCTCGAGGCGTCTGCAAGCTGCTCGGCGAGTCGAACTACATCGTCGTCGGCACCGGGATCCGAGATCTCGTCGTGATTGTCCTCCAGCGTCGTCCGGTATTCGCCGACACGCTGCGAGAGCAGTTCCTCGACAAGGTGGGTAATCTCCGTGTGGCGCGTTCCCAACGCCGCAAGATTTCGCAACGCGTACATGCTGCGCACCATCTTGCGCCGGTCCTCGTGCTCCGAGGGAAGCTCGCGCGCCCGCTCGTCCATGTATTCGAGCAGGGTCAGGTTCTTCTCTTCCGCCTTCGCCTGTGTTGCATCGAAAAGCGGCTTGGGCAGGACGACCTTGAGGAACCCCTCTTTATGGAGTGCGTCCGACGGAATTGCGATCAC
Source organism: Gemmatimonadaceae bacterium (assembly GCA_013813605.1). Taxonomy (GTDB): domain Bacteria; phylum Gemmatimonadota; class Gemmatimonadetes; order Gemmatimonadales; family Gemmatimonadaceae; genus UBA4720. The sequence goes on along the minus strand of JACCRL010000177.1, from coordinate 14,413 downwards.
GCGCAGAGCTGCGATCACGTAACAGACGGCCGGATCCTCAGCGAGCGCGCGCTTGTTCGCCAGCCGGCAGGGGATGCCGGCGGTGAGAAAACCGGCCTCCGCCGTATCGCCGATCTCATGCTTCCGGTAGAGTAGCGCGTATTCGCCCCACGGCAGCCCATGCTCGGCGCGGTCGCGGCGAATGTCGTCGATAATCCAGGAAATCTCCGTGTCTTCCGTCGGAAAGCTCAGCGCTGTCACCTCGAAGGACGACTCGTGGCTCGCCTCGGCGTGACGCCGGTCGGCAAAGATTGGCGTGTTGCCGGCCATCAGGCGCCGCGCGAGCTCGATCACCTGAGGCGGGCAGCGCCGATTCTCGCCGAGCTGCGCCTTGGTGCCAACTGAGAAGTCGTCCTGAAACTCGCGAAAGACCTCGGGGTCGGCGCCGGTCCAGGAGTAGATGGACTGTTCGTCATCGCCGACCGCGAAGACGTTGCGGTGATCGCGCGCAAGCTCGCGAATGATCCGGTACTGAACGGGATTGAGGTCCTGAAACTCGTCCACCAGCACCGCCGACCAGCGCGCGCGGATCTGCCGGGCGACCGAATCGTCCGCAAACAGCTGCGCGGCCTTGAGCACGAGCATGTCGAAGTCGAGGACGTTGCGCGCGCTCAGGAAGTCGAGGTATCGCTCGTACAGGAATCGATCGTCCGGCTTCAGTGGGTCACCGCGAAAGCGATGCGCTGAAAACGCGGCCAGTACCCTCCCATGCCACCGTCGGAAACCCTCGAGCCGGCGAAGGATGGAGAGCTGGTAGTCATCGTCGGCGATGCCGAATCCCGGTTCCACTCCCACCGTCGAGCCGAATTCGCGCAGCAGCTCAACGCAGAACGAGTGGATCGTGCCCCTCCTCACGAGCTCGACGCGCTCGCCCAGCTCAGTCTCGAGCCGGGTAGCGATCTCTCCCGCAGCCTTGTTGGTAAATGTGAAGACGCAGATTCGCGAGGGCTCCAGCTCGTGAATGTCGATGAGATACCTGACGCGGTGTATCAGACAGAAAGTCTTGCCGGCGCCCGGACCGGCGAGCACGAGGACGGGCTCGAGCCCAGCCTCGATCGCCTCCACCTGAGAAGGCGTTGGCGGAGGAAAAACCTTCTTCATGCGGCGATGATGTGCCGGGCGGATGCCATCAAGTTCCTCGGAAGCGGAGACGGTGATATATCTCCATGACAGTCTATTTTAACTTCAATGCCTGTCAGTCCACTCCCTCGCCTCCGCAAGCTTTGTCTCGCGCTTCCCGAATCCCACGAGGTCGAAGCGTGGGGCGAGCCGACGTTCAGGGTGAAGAACAAGATCTTCGCGATGTACGCGCACGCGAACAATCATCACGGCGGCGGCCGCAACGGGGTCTGGTGCAAGGCGTCGCCGATCAACCAGCGGCTGATGGTGGAGGCGGCGCCGGACAGGTTCTTCGTTCCCCCTTATGTAGGGCCAAGCGGCTGGATCGGCGTCTGGCTCGACAAGGTCGCCGACTGGAAGGAGCTCGACGGACTGCTCCGCGATTCCTACCGCATGGTTGCTCCGAAGAAGCTGTTGCCACTCGTGGCCGGTTAGCGTCCGCGCCCTGACATCTGCCGGACACCCAACAATGCCGATCCGGGTCGTACGGCTGGGCACCGCACGCGAGCCTGACGAGGGCCTTCGCCTCGGTACTGTGCGCCGTCCGCCGCGCGGGGTGCGCAAGGAAGACTTCGCGAAGCAGGATTATTTCGACGTCTGGACGCCGGAGCTCGCGCCCACAGCCGACCTGGTTTCATGGGCGCTGTCAGAGCCTTTCACGCCGCCCCGCTGGCGCCGCTATGAGAGAGCGTATCGATCACAGATGGGAAAGCCTCCCGCGAAGCGCCTGATCAATCTCCTCGCGGAACTCTCGCACCAGACGAACTTTTCCATTGGCTGTTACTGCGCCGATGAATCGAAGTGCCACCGGTCGCTGTTGCGCCACCTGCTCGAGACCGCCGGTGCGGACGTTATCGCGTCAGCCGGTCGCTGATCATCTTCGCGACGCGCGGGTCGTCTTTCTGCCCGAGCCAGAACATCGCCTTGGCGCGCATCTCCTTGTTGCTGTCCTCACGCGCGATCCGCATCAGCTCGTTGAGGGCGGTGTCGTCGTCGCGCTGAGACAGCACGAAGATCGCGTGCTCGCGCAGGCTCGCATCCGGCACGGCACGATAGAACGCGACGAGATCCTTTGTCGGTGTCGCTTCGCGCTGGCCGGCCCAGAACAGCGCGCTCTTCCGCGTTCTCATTGTTTCACTCGCATCGCGTGCCCGCTCCAGCAGCCACGGTGAACCCTGGGCAACGTCCTGCGCCGTTCCCATCAGCACCGCGTCCCTGAGCTTGTCCGACGTCAGTCGTGGCCACAGGTTGCGGAGGTAGACGAGCTCGGTCGCGCGGAGATCGCTGCCATGACTGAGCGAGAAGATCGCGTGGGCGCGGACGCGCTCGTCCTCGCGCGCGTTCTCGATGACCGCGTGAAGCGTCGAGAGGGCGCGCGGATCACCGCTCTGGCCGAGCCAGAACACGGCCGAGTGCCGGACCGCGGAACCGCCGCTGCGGGCGAGGTCGATCAACGCCGGAATGCCCGCGCCGTTCCCAAGAAAGCTGAGCGCGGAGATCGCGGCGGTGGCGAGTCCCTTCTTGCCCGGCGCCTCGTCGTCATCGTCGATGTCATCTCCGCGCGGCGCGTCCCCGCCCTGGCGCGCGAACGCGACGAGCGTGGGCACAACCGACGCATCGCCGAGCAGGCCCATCCACTGAATTGCCTGCCGCCTCGTGGCTTGGGCGCGCGACGCATCGTTGGCCAGCGAGATGAGGCGGGGCACCGTGCGCGTGTCATCGGCAAGAACCGCCGGGAGCAGGAACCGGGCCTTGTTGGCGCGACCCTCCAACTGAGAAACGATGCCGAAGAAAAACGTGGATGCGTCAGCGGAGGAAACTGTACCTAGGTCGGTAACGCGCGCCGTGGAACGTGCCCAGCTGCCACCGACTAAGGTCTGCATCTGGGTGACACGGCCCCCTGCAACGGAAAGAGAAACCCGCACGGGTCCCGGCACGCAGCGTGAGCTGGTCCAGTCGCCGAACGAGCTGACCGAGCCGGCGAAGATGGCCTTTCCATAGCCAATGACGTCGCTGCCGTCGCCGCAGGTCCCGGACCGACCGGCGAATTGCAGCCGGACCATCCCATCAGGCGCGTTCGCTACACGTTGTGCAATCGGATTCTGGGCAAGCGCGTCAGACACGCTGCCGACCGTGGCGCCGACGATGAACGCGGCGTGAAGAACGCGGAAACGATGCATCTGTCTGCTCCTATCGCTTGAGCTGGTAGAAAAACTTGTCGACCGTAACCCCGGATGCGTGTACGGCCTTCCCGATAACCCCGAGCCCGAACGCGGTCGTGCCCGCGTCGGTGGCACTCGATTTAGTCGTCCTGTCGATGAAGACGCCCTCGAGCCGTTCCCTGCCGCCGTCGCCGTAAACTTTGATGGCGGTCAGCAGCGCGCCCTGGACTCGCGCATCGGCGAGCGTGAACGCGCGCAGCACACCGTTTTCCAGATCGACGGGATCATGGCCTGTCCCCTCCGCACGTCCGCTACGATCGACACGCAGCGCGACGGAAAGTCCCAGATCCCGCACCTCGTAAGTGCCCGTGTAGGCGGCAGGATCAGCTTTCACCGACGGGGTGCTGCGAACGTCGAGGTACTTCTCCTTGCGCACTCCGCGCTTCTCGCGTACGAGGTGCTTGCTCTTGCTCATCGAAGCCGCGAGTGCCTGCGCTCGCTTGCTTGCCGCCTGAGAAGCCTCGCTCTGCTGGGCGCGCGCCTCAGGAGCCGCGGCGGACACGGAGAGGATGGTGCAGATAGACGCTGTTACTAGTCTGACGGTTGAGTATCTGGACATCGGCAGCTCTTGAAAGAGGGTGTGGACCTATCTGACACCACGCCGCCAAAGAGCGTTGAAAATTCGCCGCTGCCCTGCCGGGCCGCGTTTTGCCGGATCGCCGCCGTTCCCGCTAAATTCCGCCCCGTGATTGGCATCCTTTCCCTGCTGGCCATCCCCGCCCTGTACGCGGCCATGCTGGTGTACCTCGCACGAAAGCGCGACGCGAGGGGGATCGGGATTAGCATCCTCTTCTTCGCTCTGACGTTCGCAACGGGGTTCTGGTCGATCACCCAGTCACGATCATCTACAGCAGGAATCGGCTTCATCTTTCTGCCGCTCATGGCGACTGTCGGTGGCTTTTTCGGCCTCGCTTTCGGGCGCTGGCGCACCTCGCACGAACCCGCGCGCAAAGCCCTCGGCTGGCTCACGCTCGGTGCCGCGGTCTTCGTTCTCTTCCTGAACGTCCGCGAGGGATTCGCGACGCGCGTCAGGAATCAGGGTCGCGATGACAATTACGCCGCACACGGTGCCGCGATCGCCCGTAATCAGAAATCGATAAGCGCTTCGCTCGAGCAGAACCGGGGACGCGAGGGAGCATTTCTGGACAGCAGCATTCGCGCAAACAGGAACGACCGCACGTTTCTGATCGCGGCGCTGCCGAACGATTCGATCTCACCCGCGCTGCTCGATACGCTCGCTAATCATCCCGACCGCGGCATCGCAAGCATATCGGTTGGAAATCCAGGCACTCGTGCCGGGACCCTCAGCCGCATTTACCGGCAAGGAAATTTTCCCGATTACTTCTACCAGATTCTGGCCGCGCACCGGAACAGTCCGCCCGAGGTCCTGCGCGGCATCCACCGAAATCCGGGCGTGATGTCGAATCTCGACATCTGGCTGGCGGGGAACCCGAGCACGCCGCGGGATGTGCTGGATCTCATTGCGAAGAAAACAACCGACCGGTCGGTGGTCGCGCGGATGCTGGAGAACCCCGCGCTGGACTGCGGCCTGCTGAGCGAGCTGGGAACAGCCTTGCTGAGACGGATCAAGAGCGGAGGCGGCGATCCGAGCGTCGCGCGCATGACCGCGTTGCTGCCAGAGCTCTGTCCGGCGAAGAAGCCGGCTTGACGGTTCCCGCGGTTGGTCGTTATGACCGGTCCATCGTCGAGGGGCCGCTGGCACAGGCGGTCTGGAAGATCGCGTGGCCGACCGTGCTCACCAACATCATTGGCGGGCTGCAGGGGATCGTCGATCACATCATGGTCGGGCACCTCGTCGGCTTCGCCGCCAACGCCGGAATCGGCGTCGCGTTCCAGATTTTCATCATCGTCATCATCTTCATCAATTCCCTTTTCACGGGAATGAGCGTGCTCGTCGCGCGCTTTGCCGGCGCGGGCGACGAGGAAAAGGTAAACCGCACCGTGTACCAGGCTTTCCTGACGGCGATCGGGATCGCGCTCTTCATCATGGCGCCGGTCGGGTATTTTCTCTCGCCAACGCTGCTCGACCTCGTGAACGCGACTCCGGCAGTGAAGCACGAGGCGCTGCCGTTCCTGCGCATCATGTTCCTGTTCAGCAGCGGCATGCTGATCTTCTACATGCTGAGCGGCGCGCTCCGGTCCGCCGGCGATGCGCGGACGCCGATGGTCCTTGGTATAGCGATGACGGTGCTCAACATCGCACTGAACGTGGTTTTCATACGCGGTCTTGGACCGATACCGGCGTATGGCACTGCTGGAGCGGCAATCGGCACCGTGATCGCTTCCGGAGTTCTCGGCGTCTACTCGTTAGTGCGACTATGGGGAGGCGGCTGGGTCGTGTCGTTTCCGCGCGGCGGTAGCTACGGCCCTGACTGGACGATCATCCGCTCCCTCTTTCGGTTCGGATTGCCCACCGGCATCCAGGGCATCGCGATGAACATCGGCGGATTGTTAATGCTGGCGTTCATCGGATCGCTGATGCAGAGCGCGGCGGCACAGGCGGCATTTGCAGTCTCCTACTCGCAACTCTTTTCGTTCATTACCTGGACGTCGGTTGGGCTGATGGGCGCTGCCGCCGCGGTGGCGGGACAGAACCTCGGCGCCGGTCACCCCGACCGCGCCGACGAGGCCGTGCACATCGCGGCGCGCTTCGGTTTTCTGGGCGCGGCGTTCGTCGGCCTGTTCTTCCTGTTTCTGCCGCGCCAGCTGCTCGCCATGTTCGGCATGAACGAGCCGGTCGTCGTCGAGATCGGGACCCAGCTCCTGCGCGTCCTTTCGCTGTCGGGGCTGTTCATCGCCGTCGCCCTCACTTACACCGGGGGACTCCAGGGAACGGGTGACACGAAGGGCCCACTCTACATCTCGATTCTCTCGCAGGTGATCGTGCCGCTCGGGATCTGCGCCGTCATTCAGCGCGTCGCGACGCTCGATCCGCTCGACATCTGGATTGCCATTCTCGTCGGGCACGCGACGCGATGTTTGCTGAGCGTGCTGCGATTCAACCAGGGCAAGTGGCGGCATATCGCCGTTGACATCGGCGCCAAACCGGCGCATTGATCGACCGCACGGGCGCCTGCTGGTGGCAGACGACGTCGGCAACGCCGTGTCGCGGGTGACTTCAGCTCAGCAAGGTCGCTGACGGTTACGCCAGGTCTCCACGCCACCTGTCGATGCGGAACGGCGCCAGGTCGAAGGCCGATTCTCCCCTCGTGAGGAGGTCCGCCTGCAGCTCTCCTATCGCGCTCGCAAACTTGAATCCGTGTCCCGAGCAGGGACTGGAGATGAGGACCTGCGGATGCAGCGGGTGCGAGTCGATGATGAAATCGTGGTCTGGCGTGTTGGTAAAGACGCAGGTTCCGCTCTCCCGCACCGGAGCGCGCGACAGACCGGGGAGAATCGGCCGCAGCGCGGCTCGCAACGGCCTTACTTCGCTCTCGTACACCGTGCGCCTGACGCTGGCCAGGTCGGGCGTCGTCTCGCCGCCGTGCATCACCGAAGCCTTCACGCCGCGCGCGAGGCGCGGAAATCCGTAGCAGATGCTGCCCGGCTCATACTCGTACGCATAGATGGGAAAGCGAGCGGGGTCGAACAGGCCCGTATCCGTTTCCGGCTGCAGCCAAAACACCGCTTGTCGCTCGACGGTGAGTGGCAGCGCAAAATTACCCAGGAGCTCCGCGGTCCAGGAACCGGAAGCCAGGAGGAGCCGGTCGGCCGCGTAAGTCCCAGCCTCAGTCGTCACGCGCACGCCACCACCATCCGCTTTCCACGCAACTACGCGCTCGTCGAAATGCGTCGACGCGCCCGCTTCGCGAGCCGAGTCGAGATGCGCGCGGACACACGCCTCAGGGTCGAGATATCCGGCACGCGGATCCAGAACGGCGACGAGATCGTCGGCCAGAGAGAACGCTGGGTATCGCGCGTGGGTCTCGGCCGGATCGAGAATTTCGCAATGGAGGCCGTGCTCGGTTGCACTCCGCAGCGTGCCGCGAACGACGGCGCCGTCCCGGCGACCGATCATCAGGCCGCCGTTGATCGTCATCAGCGGCGTACCGGTTCGTTTCTCCAGCGCCCGCCACAGCTCATGCGCTCGCTGCACCAATGGCACATAAAGCGGGTGCTCGAAATACATCTCGCGAATGATGCGGCTGTCACCGTGCGACGAGCCGAGATTGTGTCCCGCCGCGTTGCGATCGAGTCCCAGCACGCGCACGCCGCGCTCGGCGAGATGGTACAGCGTCGCGCTTCCCATCGCGCCGAGCCCGACGACGATCACATCATAGGGGCGAGAGCTGATCACGGCGCGGCTCCTTACTTCGTCGTGTGCCTCAACATCACGAGCGCGGCGCCCGCTCCCGCCGCGTCCCACGCCAGGTCGGGGATGCTGAACCCGGTGGTGCGGCGATTGTAAAGCTCACGGCCGGCGCTGATCGCGGCGGTAACACCAATCGCCCCGCCCAGCGCGGTGCGCCGGTTTGCTCCCGTTGCCTGAAGCGCGCTGAACGTCACGCTTTCCACAAACGCGGCGATGAAGAAATGCTTGATCTTGTCGGCGCCGAACCAGCTCTGGCGCGTGACCGCTACCTGACCCCAGACGAGATTCGCGGCGAGCGAGAGGGCGAGTACGTGATTCATTTTACCTTCTTCTTCTTTCCAGCCGGCGCCCCGTCGCGAGCCCACGACAGCGCCGCGCGCACGGCGCGATTCCATCCCTCGATCTCCGGCGCCATTGCGTCGAGGGTCCGCGCGGGCGCGAAGTGCGTGAATTTGCGCGTACCGATGAACGCATTCGCATCGCGCCACACTCCGCCGGCAATGCCGGCGAGGCCAGCGGCGCCGAGCGCGGTCGTCTCGATGAGGTCGGGCCGTTCGACGGGAAGCTGGAGTACATCGGACTGGAACTGCAGCAGCCAGTCGTTCGCCGAAGCGCCGCCGTCCACGCGCAGCGACTCGAACTTCACCTTTCCCCGCGCGGCCATGAGCGCAAGCACTTCCGCGGTTCCATAAGCCATTGACTCGAGCGCCGCGCGAGCAAGGTGCGCGCGCGTCGTCCCCCGCGTCAGTCCGGTGATCATGCCGCGCGCGTTCGGCTCCCAGTTGGGAGCGCCGAGCCCGACGAGTGCGGGCACGAAATAGACGCCTTCGTTGGACTCGAGCGAGCGCGCCAACGCCTCGCTCTCCGCCGCCTGCGCGAGCACGCCAACGCCGTCGCGCAGCCACTGAATCGCCGCGCCGGCGATGAAAATCGAACCCTCGAGCGCATATGCCGCGCCGCCGGTCGCGTTACACGCCACCGTCGCAAGCAAGCCCTCGCCAGCGGCGGGACGCTTGTCGCCGGTGTTGAGCAGCAGGAAAGCCCCGGTGCCGTAAGTGTTCTTGGTTTCACCAGCCGTCCAGCATCCCTGCCCGAACAGCGCCGCCTGCTGGTCACCCGCGACGCCCGTAATTGGAAGCGGATTGCCGAAGTAGCCGGCCCGCGTCATGCCGAAATCACCCGCTGAGGGGCGAACTTCCGGCAGAATCTCCATTGGAACGTGAAATAGCGCGCAGAGCTCCTCGCTCCATTTCATCTCGCGAATATCGAAGAGCAGCGTGCGCGACGCATTGGTCGGGTCGGTCGCGTGCACCTTCCCACCGGTCAGCTTCCAGATGAGCCAGCTATCGACGGTTCCGGCGAACAGCCGGCCCTCTTTGAGCGCTGCCGCGACCGCCGGCCTGGCGAGCAGATACTCGAGCTTTGTCGCCGAGAAATACGGGTCGGGCCGCAGGCCGGTTCTCTCGGCGAGCCACTCGGATTTTCCCGCCAGCTCGGCGCATCGCGCGGTAGTGCGCCGGTCCTGCCAGACTATCGCCGGCGCCAGCGGCTCTCCGGAAGGCTTGTCCCAGACGACGATGGTTTCACGCTGGTTGGTAATTCCAACGACGTCCGGCTTGACGCCCGACCCGGAAATCGCTTCCTGCGCCGCTTCGATTGTGCGGGTGAGGATCTCGGCCGCATCGTGCTCCACCCATCCCGCCTCCGGATAGCGTTGCGTGATCTCACGGTAGCCACGGCCGGCAATCCGTCCGTTGGCAGCGATCACGAGCGCGGTGGAGCCGGTCGTTCCCTGGTCGAGCGCAAGAACGTGTTTCACGCGCCCTTTCCGCGACGCTTCCGATCTCCGGACTCGTCGCCGCTGTCGTCTCGCGGCGCGCTGCGGCGCTCCGGGAAATGCAGGTCGAGGAAAGAAATCAGTGCTTCCTCCTCGGGAGCGTGTTGAACAAAGGAATCACTGTTGGGTGACGCCTTGCCGGCGACAGGAAGTGTGATAGTGGCGCCGCTTCGCATGTAGCGCGCAACGATCGCCGGATGAACGTACGACTTCCGGCAGATTGCGGGGGTATTGCCGAGCTCGGCGGCGACGAGGCGTACGGCGGTGACGACATTCTTGCGCCGGTCACTCTTGTTTTTCCCCTCGCCGAGGTCGGCGAGCACCGTCGCGGCACGCAATGTCCCGCCCCACGTCCGAAAATCCTTTGCCGTGTAGGGAAAGCCGGCGATCTCCTGGATGTAGTCGTTGACCTCGCTCGAGTCCACGTTCATCCATTTGCTCCCCTCACAGTAACGGAAGAGCCTCGGGCCGGGAGTCTTCAGCAGTGCCTTGATGAAGCGCACCAGATCTGCACCGACGACGACGTTGTTCTGCGTGATCGAGCGCTTGCCGCGATACCTGAACGCGACGGTATCCTGCGCGAGCGTAACATGCGATTTCCGCATCGTGGTGATGCCGAAGGTCTTGTTCTCCTTGTGATAGCGCTCGCTGCCGATGCGAAAGAATCCGCGCGAGATCAGCTGCACGATTCCGGCGCACACCTTCTCCCGGGTGAGCTCGCGCTTCCTGAAGTCACGCTGGATTCTGCCGCGGAGCGCGGGCAGGTCGCGCGCCATCTGCCTGACGCGATAGTACTTTCGCAGCTCTCCCTTCTCGACGGCGCGGGCGTGATAACGGTACTGCTTGCGCCCGCGTGCATCGAAGCCCCAGACCTGGATGGCGGCCCGGGCATTGGTGGAGATGTGTACACCGGTCCATGCGGGCGGGATGCCGAGCGCGGAGATGCGCTCGAGCTCGGCGGCTTTCGTTACACGCTTGCCGCCTGCCGCGTACTTGAATCCCGCTGCCTTCGACCCCTCACGAACGATCCATTTCCGCGTCATTTATCGTCGCCGCTGAACGAGCTTTGTTGGTAAATTTGAGCCGCCGCGAAATCTATCCCCGAGAGCTGCCGCATGCCCTTCAAATTCCTCACGCTCGAAGTCGCCGACCGCATCGCGACGCTGACGGTGAACCGCGCCGACAAGCTCAACGCTCTTAACGACGCGACCATCGCCGAGCTCGGCATGGCAATCGACAGGGTTCGTGTCGAGGACTCGATCGGCGGCGTGATTCTGACCGGCGCCGGGCGCGCCTTCGTCGCCGGCGCCGACATCTCTGAAATGGCAGGCCAGACGCCCGTAGTCGCCAAGGGGCGCGCACGGGCCGGGCAGGAAGTTTTCCGGCGCTTCGAGACGTGCCCCAAACCGGTCATCGCCGCTGTCAACGGCTTTGCGCTCGGCGGTGGGTGCGAGCTGGCGATGGCGTGTCACATTCGCATTGCATCGGAGGCGGCGAAGTTCGGGCAGCCTGAGAGCAAGCTCGGAATTCTTCCCGGTTTCGGCGGAACGCAGCGTCTCGCGCGCCTCGCCGGCAAGGGACGCGCGATGCAGCTCCTGCTCACGGGAGAGATGATTGACGCGCAGGAAGCTTTTCGGATCGGCCTTGTCAACAAGGTCGTGCCTGCCGCCGATCTCATCGCAACAACGCACGAGATGATGAAGCTGATTCTGGCGAACGGGCCACTCGCCGTCGCGCTTTGCATTGAGGCCGTCGACCGCGGTCTCGAGATGTCGCTCGACGAGGGCCTGATCCTCGAAGCGAATCACTTCGGACTGCTCGCCGCCACCGAAGACATGCGCGAAGGGATGCGCGCGTTTCTCGACAAGCGGCCCGCCGCGTTCAAGGGAAAGTGACCCTCGCGCGGGGCGCGCGGGTCTGGCTGCGCAGCCTGACAATCCGCGATTTCAGGAATCTCGAACGAGTCGACCTCGACATTCCGGCGGCAGGCCTCGCGATAGTCGGCAACAACGGACAGGGGAAAACCAATCTGCTGGAGGCGATCTACTACTTGCAGACGCTCCGGTCCGCGCGCGGCGCCCGAGACTCGGAAACGACCCGGTTCGGCACCGAAGGCTTTCATATCGCAGGGAAAGCGGACACGCCCGAGCTGCACGAAATCTCCGTTGGATTCGACCGCCAGGCGAAGAAAAAGAAAGCGGTAGTCGATGGCGTTGCTCCGCGCCGCCTTAGCGATGCGCTGGGCGCCCTGCCGTCGGTGATGTTCTCTCCGACCGACCTCGACCTTGTCGGTGGATCTCCCGCCGTGCGGCGACGGTTTCTGGACCTGACTCTCGCGCTGACGTCGCGAAAGTATCTGCACGCCCTGCAGCACTACCGGGCAAACCTCCTGCAAAGAAACGCAGCGCTCCGTGACGCGACGAGGCGCGGCGCCAGCGATGCCCGCGTTGCAGTGTGGGAGCCGGCACTCGCCGAGCACGGCGCGCTGCTCGTTGCCGCGCGCGCACGGTGGGTGCTCGAGTGGGCTCCGGGATTCAGGGATCTCTGCGCACAGATTGGCGAGCAGGCGCCTGTCGGGATGCGTTATTCAAGCCCGTGCGGAGAAGTGCTCGCCCAGGCAACGACGCTGTCCGCCGCCAAGCAATGCCAGGACGCGCTCGTTGCCGTGCTGGCCGAGAAACGGCCGCTCGACCTGAGGCGCGGGCTCACGCAAGTTGGTCCGCACCGCGACGAGCTCGAGCTCACCCTCGACGGCCGCGAGATGCGCACGTTCGCGTCGGCTGGCCAGCAGCGCACCGCGGCGATCGCGCTCCGCATGCTGGAGGCGGCGACGATCAAGCGCCACAGTGGTGCCGAGCCTCTCTTCCTCCTCGACGATCCGTTCGCCGAGCTGGACGGGGGGCGCGCCGAGCGAATTCTCGGGCTGCTGCAGGAAGGCGGGCTCGGACAGACGATCCTCGCCGTTCCTCGCGCTTCCGACATACCGCGCGAGTTGATGAAGCTGGATCGTGTGAGCATTCGTAACGGCACGATCGACCGAAAGGGCGATGTCCAAGCGTGACAAGCGGAAACCCTCCGCGCTCGGCGACGTCGTGAGCGGATTCCTGAAGGAGTCGGGTCTCGACTCGCGCGTCGAGCAGGCGACCGTAATTCCCGAATGGACATCACTCGTCGGAAGCCAGATAGCGGCGGTCACCAATCCCCTTTTCGTTACACCAGACGGTACGCTTTTCGTCGCCGTGAAAAGCAATGCGTGGATGAACGAGCTATCGCTGATGGAACCTCAGCTGCTCGCATCGCTGAACGCAAAAGCCGGACGGGAGAAAATCAGGAAACTCCGTTTGCAGTTGATGCGGTAAGTTATTGTGGCACAAAGGCTTGCAGGGTGGCTGCGCAGTTGCCAAAGACGCCTTGGCGGGTTATCTTTAGCAATCTACCGGCAGAGCACGATTCGGCTCTCCTTCGGTAGACCGGAAATCGCAATTCCACCGGCAATTCATGGCTAAAACCGCGGAAGCCAGCGTTCCCCGTTACGACGCTGGTCAAATTCAGGTATTGAAGGGCCTCGAGGCTGTTCGCAAACGCCCAGGCATGTACATCGGATCGACATCTTCGCGCGGACTTCACCATCTCGTTTACGAAGTCGTCGACAACTCCATTGACGAAGCGCTGGCCGGTCACGCCGAAAAGGTCGACGTCACAATTCACGCCGACGATTCGATAACCGTCGTAGATGACGGTCGCGGCATTCCTGTAGACAACCATCCGACCGAGCACATCCCCGGCATCGAGCTCGCAATGACGGTGCTTCACGCCGGCGGAAAGTTCGACAAGGAGAGCTACAAGGTTTCCGGCGGACTGCACGGCGTCGGCGTCTCCGTCGTCAACGCCCTCGCCGAAGAGCTGAAGGTGTGGGTGAAGCGCGACGGAAAGGAGCACTACATGGATTTTGTGCGCGGCGGCACGCGCACGAAGCTCAAGGTGCTCGGCAAGGTCGGGGCGAAGGAAACCGGGACCAAGGTCTGGTTCAAGCCGGATCCGGAGATCTTCACCGAGCTGCGTTACGACTACGCGACGCTCGCTATCAGGCTGCGCGAGCTCTCGTATCTGAACAAGGGCATCACGATCACCATCAGGGACGAGCGGGTCGGCGAGGAAAAGGATGAGACGTTCCACGCCGAGGGCGGACTGAAGGAGATGGTGAAGTTCCTCAACGCCGCGAAGAAGCCGCTGCACCAGGAGATCGTGTACATCGAGGCCGAGCGTGACGACATCGGCATCGAGCTGGCGATGCAGTACAACGACGGCTACAACGAGAACGTCTTTTCATTCGTCAACAACATCAACACCCACGAGGGCGGCACGCACCTCACCGGCCTCAAGTCGGCGCTGACGCGCACCATCAACGCGTACGCTGCGAAGGGCAATGCGATGAAGAAGGCGGACTTCACACTGTCGGGCGACGACGTGCGCGAAGGCCTCACCGCGGTGCTCTCGGTAAAGGTTCGCGAGCCGCAGTTCGAGGGTCAGACGAAGACGAAGCTCGGCAACTCGGAAGTCGAGGGCGCCGTAAAGACCGTCGTCAACGAATACCTCGGCGCGTACCTCGAGGAGCACCCGCGCGTCGCCAACATCGTTATCGAGAAAGCGGTTTCGGCGGCGAGAGCGCGTGAAGCGGCGAGAAAGGCCCGTGACCTGACGAGAAAGAAGTCAGCACTCGACGTCGGCAATCTTCCCGGCAAGCTCGCCGACTGCTCACTGAGCGACCCGGCGCTTTGCGAGATCTACCTCGTCGAGGGAGACAGCGCCGGCGGCTCGGCGAAGCAGGGACGGGATCGTGCGTTCCAGGCGATTCTTCCACTC
>JACCRL010000264.1 GCA_013813605.1 Gemmatimonadaceae bacterium | reverse complement strand
CTCTTGACGCGACTCTGCAGGCGAAGCGTGGCGCGGCGGTTACCGCCGAAGTCCCCGTTACGCTTGGCGAGGGCCCGAGCGAGCTGTTCGCGAGGACGCTCCTGCTGACGAAGGCCAATTCCGCGCCGAGAGTCGGACGCGCGACGATCGCCGGCCGCGTAACCCTCAGCGGCGCACCGGGTGGTGGCAGCCGTGTTGATATCGGCGGCACCGACCTGGTCACGATGACGAACGAAAGAGGCGAATTCAGCATGACCGGGGCGCCGGCCGGTACGCATGTGCTGAACGTCCGGCATATGGGCTATCTCGCCGTCGCGGTCCCGGTCAACATCGCTGCACGCGAGCCCAACAGGGTGAACATCGACATGCCGCGGTTTGTCCCGGTGATGGATCCCGTACTTGTCACTGCACGCCGCAACCGCTCGCTTGACAGGGTCGGTTTCAACGAGCGGAAACGCGTGGGTATCGGGCGCTACTTGACGCGCGAGGAGATCGAGCGGTCCAACCCGCTGCGCTTATCGGACATACTGCGCCGGGTTCCCGGGCTGCGTGTCTCCCACGCGGGTGGCCGTGATGTCATCACCAGCAGCCGCGGCGGGACTTTTGGTGGGCCGGGCTGCGTGCGCTTCTGGGTTGACGACATGTTGTGGCAATCAATGGAACCGGGCGACGTCAACGACTTCGTGTCCGCGAAGGAAGTGATGGGCATCGAGGTTTACAGCAGCGGCGGCACGCCGGCTCGTTACATGATGGGAGGCCAATCATGCACCACGGTCATAGTGTGGACGCGCATGCGAATCAGCGACATGTGATGGCAATGAGGTTCCTGCGATTCCTTCTTGTCTCTCTGTCATTCATCTCCACCTCCGGCTCGGCGCAGGTTTCCCCGCAACCTCCGGCTCCCGCGAAGACGGGGCAGGCGGCAATCTCCGGCCTTGTGCTCGACAGCCTTCACGGCAGCTATTTGCAGGGCGCCGAGGTAATGATCTCGGGCGTCAACCGCACGATCATGACCGATTCGGCGGGGCGCTTCACGGCCGCTGAACTCCCGCCCGGCAACTATCAGGTGGGCGTTTTCCATCCGCTGCTCGATACGCTCGGACTGTCGCTTGCGACAAAGTCGTTCTTTCTCGGCGCCGACAGCCTGAGCATCGTAGTTCTCGCGGTGCCTTCGGCGGCGACCCTCATCGGGAGGAGCTGCGCCGGACGGCCGATGACGCAGGGCGGGTCAGCGATAATTGGCCGCGTCGTCGATCCCGAGACCCTCGACCCGATCGCGCGCGCCCAGGTGTCGGTAGCGTGGACGCAGGTTGAAGTTTCGAAAGAGGTGGGCGTACGCAGGTCGCCCCGCATGTTGTACGACAGCACCGATGCCAACGGGTCGTTCCGCATCTGCGGTCTTCCCAGCTCGCTCCGCGCAACGCTGCAGGCGACGCGTGGACGCGCGATCACCGCCGAGGTTCCAGTCGTCCTTGGCGATGAGCCACGCGAGCTGTTCGCGCGCACGCTGCTGCTGACGAAAACGGACTCCGTTATCAAGGTCGGCACCGGAATCGTGAGGGGCCGCGTGACCCTCGGTGGCGCCGCTGGCGGCGGCAGCCGCGTCGAGCTCGTAGGGACGGAGATCGTCGCCGCTACGAACGACAGGGGCGAGTTCAGCCTTACCGGAGTGCCCGCCGGCACCCACGTAATCCTCGCCCGCCACCTCGGCTACGGCGCGGCAAGCGTTCCCGTGGACCTGGTCGGAAGGGAGCCAAAACGGGTGACGATTGACCTGCCGAAATACGTTCCGATGATGGACCCGGTGTTCGTCAGCGCGCGGCGCAATCGCTCTCTCGACCAGGTCGGTTTCAACGAGCGCAAGCGAAGCGGCGGCGGAAGGTACGTGACGCGCGAGGAGATCGAGCGATCGAACCCGACATACCTCAGCGACATCCTGCGCCGTGTTTCCGGGTTGAAGGTGGAATACGAGGACGGGAGGGAAGTCATCAGGAGCAGCCGCGGGACAACGGGGTTCTCCAGCGAAGCCTGCGTCCAGTACTATGTCGACGACATGCCGTGGCAATCGATGACACCGGGGGACGTGAACGATTACGTGACCGTTGGAGAGGTGATGGGGATCGAGGTATATACCGACGCTACCGTCCCGGCCCGATATATGAAAGGCGGAGAGGTCTGCACGACGATCGTCGTCTGGACGCGAATGCGGATCAGGGAGCAGTAGGCTGACGAACACAACTCGGGGAAGAACTCAATGCTGACACGACTCGCACCGCTCGCCTCCGCTCTCGTCTTCTGCGCCGCCTGCAGCACCG
>JACCRL010000248.1 GCA_013813605.1 Gemmatimonadaceae bacterium | reverse complement strand
TGAAGACGCCCGAAAAAGATTGGGGGATGGCCAAGGTAGACGAGCTCTCCCGCGGCATGCAGCAGAAAGTCCAGTTCATCGGCACGCTGCTCCACGACCCGGACCTCGTCATTCTCGATGAGCCGTTTAGCGGGCTCGACCCGATCAACGCGCAGGCGCTCAAGGATACAGTCGTCGAGCTCAAGCGCCGCGGAAAGACGGTGATTTTCAGCACCCACCTGATGGACAACGCCGAGCGGCTGTGCGATTCCGTGTGCATCATCGCGCGCGGGGAGAAAGTGCTCGACGGGACAGTTGTTGGCGTGAAGGAACAGCACGGTGCGCGCAACGTCGCGCTCGCTCTCGACGGCGGAGGGTTGGATGCCGTCGCTTCGATTCTGCGCGACAACTCGCTGGTGAAGCGCGCGGACGACTCAAACCGGTTTTTCGAGATTGAGCTGGCGCCCGGCGCCGATCCTCAGGCTCTGCTGAGGCGCGTCGTCGATTCCGGCGCGTCGGTGCAACGCTTCGAGATGATCCAGCCTTCGCTGCATCAGATATTTCTTGAAAAGGTCGGCGCCAGCGGCGTCGAAGAGGGGATGACGGGACATGGCTAAGCTCTGGGCGATCATCAAGCGCGAGTACCTCGAGCGCGTCCGCTCGAAGTGGTTCCTGATCGGCACCTTTTTCGGCCCGATATTCTTTGGCGCGATCATCATCGTCCCGGCATTGCTCGCCTCGCGCACGAAGACGACGAGTGACGTCTACAACAGCGTCATCATCGACGCCACGAGTACCGGCTTTGGCGAAAGGCTGGCCACCGCGATCGCCGGCGATAAGGCAGAGCCGAACAGGACGCCGACCGTGCGCGTCGTTGCACCCGGTGAGCTGGCGAAAGCGGAAAGCACGGCCACGGCGGAGGTGATGAAGAAGACGCGCAGCGGTTACCTGGTCGTGGACCAGCGCACTGTCGCTGGTGAAGCAGTGCGTTACGCGGGGAGAAACGCGACCGCCGTGGCAGACATGTCGCGCATACGGAGCGCCGTCAGGGAGACCATCCTCGCGTCGAGGCTGGAGAAGGAGGGCCTCGACCGGTCACGCACGAAGGCACTGACGTTCATCCCGCTCGACTTCAGCACGGAACGAATAACCGAGCGCGGACGCGGCGGCTCGGGCATGGCAAGCGTGATCTTCGGCTTCGCGATCGGGTTCCTGCTCTACATGTCGATCGTGCTGTACGGGCAGACGATCATGAGTGGAGTACTGGAAGAGAAGACGACGCGCGTTGCCGAGGTCGTGATGGCGAGCGTGCCGACGGATACGCTGCTGATGGGAAAGGTGCTGGGTGTAGGTGCTGTCGGGCTTACGCAGCAGGTGATCTGGATTGCGACGAGCTACCTGATGCTCAAGGCGCGCGCGCCGCTGATGGCGAAGCTCGGCGCGCCCACGACGAACTTTGCGCTGCCCGACATCACGCTCGCGGCGGGATTGCTCTTTCTTCTGTTTTTCATGCTCGGGTTCATCTTCTACTCGTGTCTGTACGCGGCGGCGGGCGCATCTGTGAACAGCGAGCAGGAGGCCCGCCAGGCTTCGAGTCCGCTGATGATCATGATCATCAGCACCGGTGTGTTCATTCAGCCTGTGCTTTTGAATCCGACCGGTACGATGGCGAAAGTTCTGTCGATCGTCCCGATCTCGTCGCCGATCATCATGCCGATCAGGATGGCGGTGACGGGCGTGCCACCGATCGAGATGGCGGCCAGTCTCATTGCGCTTGCGCTCGGGTGTATGGGGGCGTTGTGGGTCGCATCACGCATCTACCGCGTCGGGCTGCTCATGTACGGAAAGCGGCCGACGATGAGGGAGATGGGTCGCTGGCTGAGCTACTCGCGGTAGATGGGGCACTTGCAACTGCCACTGAGAAATACACAGGTCTCCGCTGCGAGAAGCATAGATCCGAGTTGCTAGAGAGAAACATTCCATCGAGCTGAGGGTGGTGTCTGGTCGAGGGTGTCGCGGTCTAAATGAGTAGAGGCCCAGAAGGCCGAGTCGCCTTCTGGGCCTCTCGCCCAGCTTCCGTCAAATGACCTGCAATTCCCCACTAGCAACTACTAACTACGCTTCTCTCCGCAGGCATCTGCGTCTCTCTCAGTGGCAGTTTAGCAGGGGCAGTTACGCAGTGGCCGTCAGGCCGCCGCTCCATTCTCACAGAACTTCGAGAATGCTCCCTCCAGATCCAGTGCGATCTCTCCCGCCGACCGCCCCTCGATCTGGTGCCGCTCGAGCATGAACACGACCTGCCCATCCTTGAGGAGGGCGATTTGCGGCGACGACGGTCCGTACCCCGTGAAGTAGCTGCGTGCCCGCTTCACCGCCTCGATGTCCTGTCCGGCGAAAACCGTCGTCAGTGAATCCGGCTTTACGTCGCCCTTGATCGCCTGCGCCACCGCCGGCCGGGCGTTGCGCGCCGCGCAGCCGCACACCGAGTTCACGACCACGAGCGTCGTGCCCTGCGCGCTCTTGAGCTTCGCATCGACTTCTTCGGGGGTGCGCATCTCGGTGATGCCGAGCTGGGTGAGCTCCTGCCGCATCGGTGTCACGTATCTCTCGTCGTACATGTGCATTCCCTCTCAATGTCACTCGATGAATTCTGGAAGCGGCGCTGCCGCCTCCATCAATGATAACATGTGCGCCCGTTGCTCACCCCGGCCGGAGTCAGCGCTTGCGCGACTCGAATTCCTCGCGCTGTCTCCGCTCGATGAACGGCTGCCCCTCGGACACCTTCCCGCCACCCTCCTCCTCCGGCTTTCGCAACATCCGCCCGCGCACCACCTGCACGACGGCGCCGAGCAGCAGCGCGAAGGTGAGCACTGCGACCAGACGCCAGAAAAACACTCCGCGCGCCATCGGCTGCCAGTCGTGAAACTCGGCGCGCGCCGTTCCCCACGGCTCTCGGTGCAGCACGATGAGAAGCAGGCTGGTCGCCATCTCGCCCACCGTCTCGAAGACCGCGAATAGGCCGGCACGCCACGGCCAGTCGCGCACGGGAAACCGGCCGAGGTGAAGCGTCGCCATGCCGAGCAGGAAGATCGTCCCGATGACGAGCGACGCCCCGAGGTAGACGTTGCTGGTCGGAGAGCCGTGCGTGAGGACGACGGCGCGAAACATCCGCATCACCACACCCGTGAGGAGCGCGAGCTCTACCGGCGAGCGGGCGATGCGCGTGAAGCTCGCCGGCTCGTTGAGGTCCCACTCACTCGGATGGTAAGGCGGCCTGCGCCTGTCGGGCCCGGGTGGCGGGGACAAAGATGAATTAGGGCGCGCCATTCAACGCCCCAATGTACTGTGAGGCCGCCGCCTGTCTATGGAAATTTCCGCTGAGCTAGCGGATCCAGTGGCCGATGCGGCCCCAGCGGATGTCGGTGAACATCGGCAGCGGACTGTCGCTGTCGTCGGCGTTGTACGCGTAATACACGAAGAGCGGGCGGCCACGCACGTTCTCACGCGGCACGAATCCCCAGTAACGGCTGTCCTTGGAGTTGTAGCGGCTGTCGCCCATCATGAAGATGAGCCGCTCCGGTACGACGAGCGGGCCCCAGTTGTCGTGCGTCGGCTGGGCCGGCGCGGCGCCGAAGCGCGAAGACCTGAGGCCGGCTTTCTTCTGCCAGTCGAAGAGCGGGCTGACCTCGTTCGCCGCCTCCGGACTCGGCGGTCCCGAGGTGCCGAAGCCCTGGCGCTGCGCGATTCCATTCACGTGCAGCACACCGCGGCGCATGAACAGGGTGTCGCCGGGCTCGCCCACCATGCGCTTCACCAGCGTCGGCGTCGGGTCGGCGCCACGTTCCGCTTCGTCGCTCTGGTAGGGCGACTTGAACACTACGACATCGCCGCGCCGCGGGTCGCGATACCCGGGAAGATTGATGTCGGTAAAGGGGATGTGCGGACCATAAATCGCCTTGTTGACGAACAGCCAGTCGCCGATCAGCAGCGTCGGTATCATGCTGCCCGACGGGATGCGGTACGCTTCGATGAGGAAGATGCGCAGCACGAGGAAGATCGCGACAGCGCCGGCGAACGCTTTCACGTTCTCCCACACCACTCGAGCGGCGGACCGCTGCGCAAAGGGGCGCGCCTTTTGGGCGCGCCCCCTTTCATGCGAGGTTGCCAAGGAGCCTAGGTATTCCTCAGGTGTTTGTTGACCAGTCTGGTCATCTCGAACATGGAGACCTGTCTTGTGCCGCCGAAGATCGGACGGAGGTTCTCGTCGGCGTTGATCATGCGGCGGTTCTTCGCATCCTGAAGTCCCTTACGCTTGATGTACGCCCAGAGTTTCTTGGTGACTTCGGTGCGCGGCATCGGGGAGCTGCCAACGACGTTGGCAAGATCGCTGCTCGGCATCATCGGCTTCATGAACGCCGCATTGGGCGTGCGCTTCTTGCCGGACGACGACTTCTTGCGGGAGGCCTTGCGACCGCCCTTCTTGGCGGTGCTCTTCTTCGTGGTCTTGCGCGACGACGAAGACTTACGGGCCGAAGACTTCTTTGACGAGGACTTCCGTGCTCCGCTCTTCTTTTTAGCTGCCATCTTGTCTCCTGGTTGGTGATCGGAAGCGATTGGTACAGAGGTGAAACGCTTGTCCGTCAGGGGAGGAAAGTATAGCGTCACAACACAGGCGCAATAGGGAAAATGAAGATTTCCCCTATGGGAAACGCAACTATCCGGAGAGGAGCTTCATCATCCGGACGTCGTAGGGATCGGCCGAATCGTCGTCATCGGCGATGTCGTAGTTCTGCTGTGGCGTCTCCAGGATCAGGGGAATCCCCTGCGTCCGCTTGTCTCCCATCAGCCACTCGAACGGCTTCCCCCCTATCTGACCCTCACCGAGAAGGGCGTGGCGATCCCGGTTCGATCCGAGCTCTCCTTCACTGTCGTTGAGGTGGAAAAACGACGGCGGCTCTCCCGCCTTCTCCTCGAAGTCGTCGAGTATGGCGGTGAGAATCTGCTTCGACTCCCGGAGGTCATAACCGGAGGCGAACAGGTGGCAGGTATCCAGTCCGTAGCCGGTGCGCGGGCGGAGCGACTTCGGCACGTGCGAGAGGATTTCGGCGACTTCGTCGGCGGTCCTCCCCATCGTCTGACCCGCGCCGGCGGTGTTCTCCACGAGCAGGCGCGTCTCCGACTCCACTGTCCCGAGCGCATGTACGATCGCCTTCGCGATTCGCTTCGCCGAGGCCGACCGCTCGCTTGTTCCGGCAGAGCCGGGATGAAAGCACACGGAGCCAGCGCCGAGCGTGCTGGAGCGCTCCATCTCTTTCGCCAGCCCAGCGCTGGCCCGTGCCCATTTGTCGTCGTCGGGAGTGGCGACGCTCAGCACGTACGCCGCGTGTACGACCACATTTTCCGGCTTGATCTTCGTCTTCGCGAGCGCGTCCCTGAAGCGCACGACTCTTTCCGGATTGATCTTCGACTTGTCGCCGTAAAACTTTGGAATGGCGGTGAAGACCTGGAGGGCCGTCATGCCGGCGCTGCCGGCGCGGCGGACGGCCATGTGGATGCCGCCATTGTCGATCGTGTGCGCGCCGATGAAGCGGGTCATGCCCGGCGCTCTTGCAAATCCTCTACCGTCTACCGCCGCCAGTGCCCGGCGCGCACCGCCGTCACGGAGTCACCGAGTGACGACGGCGGCCTCCACCTCACTGTGACACGATCGCCGTCGATGCTCACCAGCGGGCGAATCCCCTCGATTCCTTCGGGATTCACATCCAGCCTCTGCTCGAAGATGTGGCCGGCGGTTCGCGAGAGGGCGAGCGACAGCTCGCGCCGGGTGGAGTTGGGATCTTCGTGGGCGATGGCGACGTTATCGCCCCGCCCCGCGACGCTCGCCGCCGAGGGCGTGGCGCCATACACCACCGGCACCGGTTCGTGGAACATCGCGCCGCCGTCCATCGAGTGCGAGAAGAAAACCCCCGCCCCGTCCGCCGGCTCGATGAAGTAGGCAAGGTGCAGGTAGCTGCTGCGTGGATCGAGAAACACGGATGCGTCCGGTCTCGCGCATCCGCGCCCGCCGCGGTCGCGCGCGTCTACGACGAGGCCAGGTGACCACGAGAGGCCGTCGGTCGAAAGCTGCACCGCCAGCACGACGCTGCTGTCCGCTCTCGCGACCCACCATGCGCGCGCGAGCGACTTCTCCGCTGCCGCCAGCGTCACCGAGCGGAGGCACGGGCTCACCGTCCCAGGAATTGCCGGGACCGGGATTCCAAGTGCGGCCCCCCTTACTCGTGCGGGAGCAGGTGGGGGCTCGTACCGGACATCATCCCATTCCACCGGAGGCCTGTCGCACGCGGCAACGATCAGTACAGCGGCGAACGACACAGCGCGGAGTTGCGGAGACATTCCGCACATTAGCCCCCCGCACCGCGGGGGAGAAGGCCGCGGGGGTTCGTCGTACCGGATAAAAAACGTATCTTTCGCCAACCGCTCAAGCTCGAAAGGATATCGAAATGCCTCCGTCCGCAGCTCGCCCAAAATCGAAAGCCCGCGCTCCCGAAGCGGTTGCCGGATTCAACGGCAATCGCCGCGTGCCCGTTCCCGTCAACGAACCGGTAAAGAGCTACGCACCCGGATCGGCGGAGCGCGCATCGCTCAAGGAACGGCTCAAGTCGATGGCGGCGGAGCGCGTCGACATTCCCCTCATCATCGGGGGAAAGGAGATCCGGACCGGCGATCTCGCGCAGTCGGTGATGCCGCACAATCACCGTCACGTGCTCGCCGACTGGCACCGCGCCGAGCCGAAGCACGTTGAGAAAGCCGTCGCCGCGTCCGCGGAAGCGGCGCGCGACTGGGCACAATGGCCATGGGAAGACAGGGCCGCTGTTTTCCTCAAGGCAGCCGAGCTGCTCACCACGACATGGAGGGCGACAATCAACGCCGCCACCATGCTCGGCCAGTCGAAGACGGCTTACCAGGCGGAAATCGATTCCGCGTGCGAGCTGATCGATTTCTGGCGCTTCAACCCACACTACGCGCAGAGCCTGTACGACGAGCAGCCACAGAGCGACCACTCGATGTGGAACCAGCTCGACTATCGCCCGCTCGAAGGCTTCGTTTACGCCGTCACGCCATTCAACTTCACATCAATAGCCGGCAACCTGCCGACCGCGCCGGCACTGATGGGGAACACAGTCGTGTGGAAGCCGGCGTCGAGCTCGATGCTGAGCGCGTACTACATCATGAAGCTGCTCGAGGAAGCAGGACTTCCTCCGGGGGTGATCAACTTGGTGCCCGGCAATGCGGGCACGATCTCCGACATTTTGCTCGCTCATCGCGACCTCGCTGGCGTGCATTTTACTGGCAGCACGCCGGTGTTCAACGACATGTGGAAGACGATCGGCGCCAGCATGTCGCGCTACAAGTCGTATCCGCGCATCGTCGGTGAAACAGGCGGGAAGGATTTCATCGTCGCCCATGCGTCGGCCGATCCGGTGGCGCTTTCAGTCGCGATCGCGCGTGGCGGATTCGAGTACCAGGGCCAGAAATGCTCAGCGGCGAGCAGGGTGTACGTCCCTCAGTCCATCTGGCCGGAAGTGCGCGACCGTACCATCGCGATCATGAAGGATATCCGGATGGGCGATGTCGCCGACTTCCGGAACTTCATGGGCGCGGTGATCGACAAGAAGGCGTTCACGAAAATCGGCGAGTACCTCGAGCATGGGCGGTCCAAGGCGAAGATTCTTTCCGGCGGCGGTGCCCGGGGCGAGAAGGGCTACTTCATCGAGCCGACTCTCATCGAGACAAAGGATCCCGCGTTCCAGCTAATGTGCGAGGAGATCTTCGGGCCAGTCGTCACCGCTCACGTTTATCCCGATGCGAAGTGGGAGGAGACGTTGAAGATCGTGGACGAGACATCGCCGTACGCGCTCACCGGCGCCGTGTTCGGCCGCGACAAGACCTATGTGCGGCAGGCGGCGCTCGCGCTGCGTAACGCGGCCGGAAATTTCTACATCAACGACAAGCCCACAGGTGCCGTCGTCGGACAGCAGCCATTCGGTGGAGCACGCGGCTCGGGCACGAACGACAAGGCCGGCTCGAAGCTCAACCTCGTGCGGTGGGTTAGTCCGCGCACGATCAAGGAAACGTTCTCTCCACCGCTGGACTACCGGTATCCGTTCATGGCGGAGGAGTGAGCCAGCCGGTCCACAGGACGGCTAACGGCCCAGAAGAAACCGCCCGAAATCTCCGTGGACCGTAATCGCGGGAACGATCAGAACACTGCTTTTGCGCAGGCCCAGCGC
>JACCRL010000229.1 GCA_013813605.1 Gemmatimonadaceae bacterium | reverse complement strand
GTGCGATGCCGCGCTTGCCCAGGACCCACTTTTCGATCTCATCGGCGATGCCGTGCATTGCGAATCGCCAGCTGCGAGCTCGAGAACGCGTCGGAAGTGCGAAATCAGCCGTCTCGAACACCTTCCCCGCCGCAACGTCGTACGCGGTAACATGAACCCCAGTCGCGGTCGGCCGCGCGCGGACGAGAAGGGCCGCGCCGAACTTTGCAACGAGCGGGAAGTTGATCAGCTTCCCGCTCGCGGGGACGAGGGCGCGGAGAGATGAATCGTTGAGAGCGATGACGTTAATGCGATCGCTGTAATCGAGATCGCGCTGAAGGATGGCGCGAATCGAATCACCCGGTGTTTCATCAATTGGGAAAATGATGACCCCCGGCTTGACGCCCGGACCGTAGCTGAGACCGAGCCGCACTCCTGGCGGTGGACGGTTTCCGGTCGTGTCCTCCTGGGAGCTGGCGGACGAGGATAGCGCTGCGGCACCGACCGCGACGGTGACCAACAGGGTCCGCAGGCGGCACATCACTTCAGGAATTCCGGGTCGAAGCTGAACACGACTGGCAGCACATCGTCACGAAAACCGGCCGGCAGCGGCCCGAATGAACGCGCGGCCGCGGCGGCTTCCACTGCACCCTGGGCCTCGAGATCGAACGCGAACGCTCCTGAGCGCGTCAGGAAACGGAACTCGGACACCGATCCGTCACGATGAATGAGGAACGCAACTTCCGCCTTTAGCCGCACAGAGGGATTTCGTGGCTTGAAGTTCAGCGCGATCTGCCGAACGATGTTGTTGAGATACCCTGGGAAGGGAAACTCGATCCCTTCGCTGCGCACCGTTGCGACATCGGTTCCTTTCCCGCCGACCGGACCGCCGCCTGCCTTCGGCGCGTTCGATTTCGCCTTTGCGGGAGTCTTCGATTCGTTGGGAGTTGCGCGCGGAGGTGTGCTCAGGGCGGTGCTCGCTCGCGGCAACGGCATTTCCTTCACCGTCGGCTGGGCCGCCGTCGGCGTCGTCACCGCTTTTTTCGGGTCGGGCTCGCGATTTCGCACTTCGCCGATCGCCCGCTCGCCGGCGGGAGCGGCAATTATCTCAACTCGGTACATCGGCGGCAATGCGACGGCGCGCGGTTCCCTGAGTGACGAAACGGCGAGCGCCATCAGCGCCGCGTGCAGAACCGCGGACAGCGTGAGCGGCGCCAGATACCGCCTCTCCGCGGCGCGCACCCTGCTCACTTGACGGTGACCGGCTCCGCGACGAGCCCGATGTCGGCAACACCGCTCGCGCGCATGACGGCGAGCACACGCACGACTTCTCCATAGGGAACCCGGTCGTCGGCGCGAAGATATACTCCGCCCTTTCCGCGCCGCTCGGCGAGCGCCTTGAAGCTGGCGCGGAACTCGGTGAAGCTGAGCTTTACATCGTCGACGGAAATGGCTCCGTTCCGGTCGACGGTAACGCTGAGGCCGCTCTTGGACTCGAGCGGTCGCGCCTCGGCGCGCGGCAACGATATGTCGACGCCGCCCTGCATCATCGGCGCCGTGATCATGAAGATGATCATGAGCAGCATCATCACATCGATCAGGCTGACGACGTTGATTTCCGCGTTAAGCGCGAGCCGCTGCGGGCCGCGGCGTCGGCGCGCCACTAGATCCTTCCCTCGCGTACCATCAATGCAATCAGCTCGGACCCGAAGCTCTCCAGCTCCCCCTCGATCTTGTTCAGCCGCGAGGCAAAGATGTTGTACGCGAACACGGCCGGAATCGCGACGCTGAGCGCGGCAGCGGTCGCGATGAGCGCCTCGGCTACTCCCGGCGCCACGGCGCCGATGTTTCCCGAACCTTTCTGCGCGATCCCGATGAACGCGTCGATGACGCCGAGCACTGTGCCGAGGAGACCGATGAGCGGACTCACCGAGCCGATCGTGGCGAGCCACGGAACCCAGCGGCTCAGGCGATCACGCTCCGATGTCGTCTCGGAGTCGAGCACGAGGCGAAGCGCTTCGACTTGCGAGCCGCTGAGGCGCGCGGCGCGGTCAGGGGTTCCCGCGAGTGCCGGCGTAGTCTCCTCGATGAACCTGATCGCCCGCTCCATGATCTCTGCATGCGGCCCGCGCGTCCGGCGGGCGATCTCGGCGGCCTGATCCACCGTGTGGGCGCCCCCGAACCGGTGCGCGAAATCTTGCGTGATGCCTGACACCCGGCGGAGCTCGAGCCATTTCGCGAAGATGATGAACCAGCTGATCAGCGACAGCAGAACGAGAATTCCGAGGACCGCTTTGGTCGCGCCGGTCGAGCTGGTTACCAGCCCCAGGGGTGTGGACGGAATTGCCTGGGTTGCATCAATTGCCGCCTGCGCCAGGCTCAAACTTCGGTCCGGCTGATCCGGTCGGCGAACCAACCGAATGACTCTGCAAGGCCGCGTTCGAGGGATACCTCTGGTTTCCACCCAAGAACTTTTTCGGCCTTGCCCGCATCGACGGAAGAATCCTGCTGCTCACCCAGCCTGCGCGGCGCAAATTCCATTTCGACGGCGCCATCGGCCTCGCGTTGCAGTATTGCGGCGAGCTCGAGCACGGTTGTGGGCCTGCCCGTGCCGACGTTGAACGCCCTGTCGTCCACCCGGCCCGCCGCTGGAATGGCCGCCGTAGCGGCGAGATAAACGGCACTGGCCACGTCGCGAACATACACGTAATCCCTCGTCTGGCTCCCATCACCAAACACAAGG
>JACCRL010000213.1 GCA_013813605.1 Gemmatimonadaceae bacterium | reverse complement strand
GTGCCTGGCTAGTGCGTCGCGGCGTCATCCACCCGTTCTTGTGAGAACATACTCGTGGAGCTTTGCCTCGAACACGCCAAGCGTGGAGCACTCGACGACTCCCTTGCTCGCAGTCATGTCTTCCCCGCTCGCGGTCAGCAGCGTCAGGACGGTTGACCCCGTGCCCTTTGGAGTCACTCGCGAAACGACAGACATTCTCAGCCGATAGCTGTCCGCGGCGAGTCCCATCATGGTGTTGCCGCAGTTCACGTAATCGCTCAGCGGGCGGTCTCCAAGACGGCGAACGATCGAAAGATTCCGGTTGCCGACTTCGCCATTTGCCGGATCGGCGTGCTTCACTTCGACGCCAAGGATCGGATAAAGCGATTTGAGCGCGACGAACGCGCTTTCCGGCGATGCGTTGAGGACGAGGGTTCTCGAAGCGGGATCGTCGTACGCGCGGAAAACCCTCTCGTCGGTCGTGGCGACGACCCTGGGGCGGCCATCGGGAGGCGTGGAAGTCGCGACCGGAGCGCACGCGGCCACGAAAGCAAGAATCGGCAGGACGACGAGGGAGCGCGAGTTCATTGAATTCTCACTGCAAAAGGAGGTGACGACGAAAATCTACTGCGCGGTAGACCCACGGGGCCCACTAGGCCGCTTGGATCAGGCGAGTCTCGTCACATCCTCGGCACGAACATGATGTGCGCCCGTGGCGTTCCGGGACTCATCACCCACGGGGTTCCTTCCGCCGGAACAGCGCTGATTCCGAGCGACGCGGATGTAGCGCCGGGCACATAGATGACGAACAGTGGTCGTGCCCCGGTGGCCGTCGACGTTGCCGCATCGAAGCTGCCGGGTTTTCCGGTCAGCGAATAAAGAACCGCTGGTTGCAACGGCATCCGAAGTCTGCCCCGCCTGATCTCCCGAAACCGGACTGAATCCACGAGCTCTGCTTTCACTCCCTCTGCCCGGAGCGCCCTTCCGCGCGCCATAAAGGGCTCGAGCGACTTGTGGTAGCATGCGACGTGAAACCGGTCGGACCGCGGATCGCTCGCGAGGCAATTGAGCGCTCCGCTGCCTTGCCGCAACACGGTCAGCTTTCCGGCGGCGTTGTAGCCCATCACGCTCGCCGTCGCCCGTAGGTCAGCGGGCAAGGGCAGCACGGCTGCGGCGATCTGCTCGGCGGGTGGTGGCACGGTTGGGGTGATCACGCGCGAGGGTTCGGGTGACTGTGATTGAACTGCCTCCGCGCCGGCAACGGCAAGTACTATTGCAAGCAGCAGGGAAGTGGCGGGCGTGATGCGCGGGACGGACATCGAGACTCCAGGTGCGTGTTGGAGATGGTGGCGTCTAAGGTGGGGTGACCCCCCTCCCGCGGCTAGAGGCAATCTCTCCGGGGCGTTAGCTTTTCGCCCAATGACAATGCGCGAGAAGGTCGAGCTCCTCGAGAAGCGGCGGGCTGAGTCGGAGCTCGGGGGCGGTGAAGAGCGCGTCGAAGCGCAGCACAAGAAGGGAAAGCTGTCGGCGCGCGAGCGGCTCGAGCTGCTGCTCGACGAGGGAAGCTTCGTCGAGCTCGACAGGTTCGTCGTGCATCGCTCGACCGACTTCGGGCTGGAGAACCAGAAGTACTACGGCGATGGGGTGATCACCGGACACGGGCGCATCGACGGACGGCTGGTTTACGTGTTCTCGCAGGATTTCACTGTCTTCGGGGGCTCGCTCTCGGAAGCGTTCGCCGAGAAGATCGTGAAGATCATGGACCTGGCAATCCGGAACGGCGCGCCCGTGGTTGGGCTCAACGATTCAGGCGGCGCGCGGATTCAGGAAGGGGTTGTCTCGCTTGGCGGTTACGCCGAGATCTTCCTGCGCAACACGCTCGCGTCGGGAGTTGTGCCGCAGATCTCGGCCATCCTCGGGCCGTGCGCCGGCGGAGCGGTCTATTCGCCGGCGATCACCGACTTTACGTACATGGTGCGCGGGACCTCGTACATGTTCGTTACCGGTCCCAACGTCGTGAAAACGGTCACGCACGAGGATGTAACGATGGAGGCGCTTGGTGGCGCCGACACGCACGCATCGACCTCGGGCGTTGCCCACTTTGCGTTCGATTCGGAGCCGGAATGCCTGCAGCAGATCCGAGATCTCTTCCGTTTCATTCCCTCCAACAATCTCAGCGATCCGCCGCGCGGCACGGCAAAGGATCCACGCGACCGTCGTGACGAGTCCCTGCTCGACATCGTGCCCGACAACGCCAACAAGCCGTATGACATGCACGAAGTCATCAGGCGCATCGTCGACGACGGCGAGTTTTACGAGGTGCAGCGTGACTACGCCGGAAACATACTCTGCGGCTTCGCGCACCTCGGGACGTTCAGCGTCGGCATCGTCGCAAACCAGCCGGCGGTGCTGGCTGGGGTGCTGGACATCAATGCGTCGCTGAAGGCGGCGCGCTTCATCCGCTTCTGCGATGCGTTCAACATTCCGATCGTCACGTTCGAGGATGTGCCGGGTTTCCTGCCCGGTGTGGCGCAGGAGCACGGCGGCATCATCAAGCACGGTGCGAAGCTGCTATACGCCTATTGCGAGGCGACGGTACCAAAGCTCACCGTAATCACGCGCAAGGCTTACGGCGGCGCGTACGACGTCATGAGCTCCAAGCATATCCGCGGGGACTTCAACGTCGCGTGGCCGACCGCGGAGATCGCGGTGATGGGGCCAAAGGGCGCGGTGGAGATACTCTTTCGGAAAGAGATCGCGGAGAGCGACGATCCCGCGGCAGCCACCGAAGCGAAGATCGAGGAGTATCGCGAGAAGTTTGCGCACCCCTACATCGCGGCAGGCCGCGGTTACGTGGATGACATCATCGATCCGCGCAACACGCGTCCCGCTTTGATAGATGCGCTCGAGTCACTTCAGGGGAAGCGGGACAGAAATCCGCCCAAGAAGCACGGGAATATTCCGCTTTAGCTTCTACTCGGGCTTCCATCCCATGCAGATGGAAGCCAGCCGCGAAGGCAGGCCCTGGGTCATCTCCCCTGAGTTTGACCCGATTCCCCAGGTGTTGGCGAGTACAACGATGACGAGATCGTCGTCGGGATAGATGACGAGGCCGGCCTGGAGACCGGCGTTCGATCCACCGATGCTGAGCCGGCGATGGGCCGCCGAAGAATCGCTTACGAAAAGACCGTAGCTCATGTCGGCAGTGCCTTTTGCGAATTTCGTCCTCGTGTATAGCAGGTCGAATGACTCGCGGGACAGCAGGCCGGGCTTAAGGAGCGCGCTGCCAAGCCGGGCGAGATCGCCGGCGGTCGAATACATGTTGCCCCCCGCCATGTTGTGACTATAGTCCCAGTCGGGCACCCGATACACGTTCGCCGAATCGACGGCAAAGGTCCACGGGTGGAAGTACGAGTACCGGCGGGCGCGATTCCGCAGCACGCGGCGCACGTCGTCGTAGCCGGTGCTGGTGAGGCCGAGCGGAGCTATGACCGTGCGCTGCACGTAATCCTGGTATCGTACGCCCGATGCGGACTGAATCGCGGCCCCGAGGAGATTGTATCCATAGCTGGAATACCGCACCGCGCTTCCGGGCGCGGAGAGCAGCGTGTCCCCGCTGAACAGCGGCAGGATGTCGTTGACATCGTCGAAGTGACGTGAGTACAGGTCGGCGTTTCTTTCGCTTGCCCAGTGCCGTATTCCGGCAAGGTGCGCGGCTAGAAGTCGCGGTGTGACCGGGCCGCCCGGCTTGACGGGAAACGCAGGCACATACTGCTGGATCGGTGCATCGAGATCGATCCGCCCGGCTTCACGCAGCTTCAGCAGAGCAAGGCCGGTGAATGCCTTGGTGATGCTTGCAACACCAAACCGCGTCGCCGGTGTGACAG
>JACCRL010000184.1 GCA_013813605.1 Gemmatimonadaceae bacterium | reverse complement strand
GGTCACAGCAGCAGATGGGCGAGGCAGCCGGTCAATGAGCTCGCGTATCTTCAGAATGCACTGCTTGTCGTCGTCCACCGCGTAGTGTGCGACGCCGCTGATCTCGGTGTGCGTTGCCGCGCCGCCGAGTGTCTCGGAATCCACTACCTGCCCGGTTGCCCCCTTCACCAGGTTGGGACCGCCCAGTCCCATGAACGACGTCCCCTTCACCATCAGGATCACGTCCGACAATGCCGGGAGGTAGGCGCCACCCGCGATGCACTGCCCCATCACCGCCGCGATCTGCGGCACGTGAAGATACCGGCGCATGATGGAGTTGTAATAGAAGATGCGCGCCGCTCCATACTGGCCGGGGAAAACGCCTCCCTGATAAGGAAGGTTGACGCCCGCCGAGTCGACGAGATACACGATCGGGATGCGGCAACGCATTGCGATCTCCTGGGCACGGAGAATTTTCCTGATCGTCTCCGGCCACCACGACCCGGCCTTGACCGTCGCATCATTCGCGACGACGACCGCCTCGCGTCCGCCGATGGTAACAAGAGCGGTGACTACGCCGGCAGCGGGCGCCTGGCCTTCGTACTGGTCGTACGCCATAAGGAGTCCGACCTCGAGAAAGCTGGAGCCGGGGTCGCGCAGCAGCTCGACTCGCTCGCGCGCGCTCAGCTTTCCCTGCTCGTGCAGCTTCTCGATCTTCTTTTTCCCGCCCGCCTCACGCAGTCGGTCCTCGAGCGCGCGCACCTCGCCGCTCAGCTCGCGCAGGCGGTTGCTCACTAGGCTTCCTGCTTTTCGCGCGCCCAGTCCTTGATGTAGGCGATGAGATCAGTCGTCGGCGTTCCTGGCCCGAACAGCTTGCCAACGCCGCCGCGCTGGAGTGTATCCACGTCTTCCTTCGGGATGATGCCGCCGCCGGTGATCAGGATATCGTCCCGGCCCTGCGCTTTCACGAGGGCCTGCACGCGCGGGATCAGCGTCATGTGCGCGCCGCTCAAAATCGACAGCCCGATGACGTCGACGTCTTCCTGTATCGCGGCGGTCGCGATCATCTCCGGTGTCTGATGCAGCCCGGTATAGATCACTTCCATGCCGGCATCACGGAGCGCCGCCGCCACCACCTTGGCGCCGCGGTCATGCCCGTCCAGCCCTGGCTTGGCGACGAGAACTCGAATCGGTCTCATAGAGTACTCAAAGTTAGCGACACTTCTCCCGCTGCGACAATGTCGCTCGCGTGCTCATTCCTTTCTCGCCACCAGCATCATCTCCGACGACGACCGCCGCAGCGGTCGATCGGCGAATCCGTCAAACGATTCCTCCACAACCAGTCCTGCATCGGCGCACAGCTCGGCGAGTCTCGTCGCGGTATACAGCCTGATCGAGTGGCGGCGATTGCCGCTGAGCCGTCCGCGGCGCCAGGTGGACGAGACGGTAAGCAATCCGGACAGGGGATCGAACGATCTCTCCTGAGCGATGAGCGTTTCATCCTCGGTCGTCCACCAGTCCCGGGAGAGGAAACGCGCCATCACGCCATCGCGGCTCCCGCCGTGCCACACGAGAACCCCGCCCGGCTTGAGCACGCGCGCGAACTCGCCGATGACGCGGGCGTCGTCAGCGGGGTGCGCGAAAAATCCAAAGGAGGTAAAGAGATTAAGGACGGCGTCGAACCGACCAGTCCACCGCCGGGAAAGACGCCGCATGTCGCCGCGCGTGTAGCGAAGCGTCGCGGCGGTTCCCCGCTTTTTCGCGGCGGCGAGCAGCACGGCGGAGTAGTCGAGGCCGTCAACATCGAATCCGGCTTCGGCGAGCAGGTGCGCGTGCCGGCCCTGCCCGCACGGCACATCCAGAATCCGCGCACCACTCGGCAACCCGAGCAACTCCACCAACCGCGCAACCTCGGCTCGATCCTGCTGCGGCGTAAAAAGCGGCCCGTACTCACGGAGATAGTGGGAATCGAATGCCGATTCCCACCACTCTTTCGTTTTACTCAGAAGAAGACGGGCTCGCGATAGGCCCCGAACACGGTCTCCATTGCGGCGCGTATCTCGTACAGCGTGCAGTACGCGCGCGCCGCATCGAGGATGTAAGGCATGAGATTCTCGCTCGTGCTCGCCGCGTCGCGGAGCGCCTTCAATCTCTGCTCGACCAGCTCGCCATCCCGCTCCGCGCGCATCTTCGCCATGCGCGATCTCTGCTCCCTCTCGGTCTCCTCGCTGATCTTCAGCAGCTCGATCCTGAGCTCGGGCTCGTCGGTGACGAACTCGTTGACGCCGACGATCACGCGCCGGTGCTGCTCGATCTCCCACTGCTGGCGCGCCGAAGACTCGGCGATCTTTCGCTGCAGCCATCCGGTCTCGAGGCCGCGCACCACTCCTCCCACCTCCTCGATCTGCTCGAACAGCGATTCGGCCTCGCGCTCGAGCTCGGTGGTCAGCGTCTCGACGTAAAAGGAGCCGCCGAGCGGGTCGAGCACGTTCGGGACGCCCGTTTCAAAGGCGAGCACCTGCTGCGTGCGCAGCGCGACCTGCACCGATTCCTCGGTCGGCAGGGCAAGCGTCTCGTCCATCGAGTTGGTGTGGAGGGACTGCGTTCCGCCGAGGACCGCCGCCATCGCCTGGTAGGCAACGCGGACGACGTTGTTCATCGGCTGCTGCGCCGTGAGCGTCACGCCGGCAGTCTGCGAGTGGAAGCGCATGATCAGCGACTTCGGATCCTTTGCGCCGTAGCGGTCGCGCATGTGCCGCGCCCATATACGCCGCGCCGCGCGAAGCTTGGCGATTTCCTCGAAGAAATCGTTGTGGATATCCCAGAAGAACGAGAGACGCGGCGCGAAGCTGTCGACGTCGAGCCCACGCGCGATGCCGCGCTCGACGTAGGTAAATCCGTCGGCGAGCGTGAAGGCGAGCTCCTGCGCTGCCGTCGCGCCAGCTTCGCGAATGTGGTAGCCGGAAATCGAGATCGTATTCCACTGTGGCGCGTGCTCGGCCGACCACTCGAAGCAATCGACGATCAGGCGCAGCGCCGGCTCGATCGGATAGACCCAGGCGTGCTGGGCCATGTACTCCTTGAGGATGTCGTTCTGGATCGTGCCGCGCAGCGCGCGCGAGTCAATTCCCTTTTTCTCGGCCGCGGCGATGTAGAAGCAGTAGAGGATCACAGCCGGACCATTGATCGTCATCGACGTCGAGACCTCGTCGAGCGGAATGCCGTCGAAGAGCGTCTCCATGTCGGCGAGGCTGGAGATCGCAACCCCGCATTTGCCGACCTCGCCCTCCGAGCGCGGATGATCGGAGTCGTAGCCCATCAGCGTCGGAAAATCGAACGCCACCGAGAGGCCGGTCTGCCCGTGCGCGAGCAGAAACTTGTAACGCTCGTTCGTATCCTTTGCGCTCCCGAAGCCGGCGAACTGGCGCATCGTCCACAGCCGGCCGCGGTAACCGGTTGGGTGGATGCCACGCGTGTACGGATAGAAGCCGGGCATTCCCAGCGCCTCGGCATCCGTCTCCGCTGCATCGAGTGCGGTGTAGACCGCCTCGACTTCCTTCGCCGAATTGGTGAAGGCAAGGTCGCGGACCTCGCCCTTCCCGTACTTGCGACGCCATTCCTCGACTTCGCGCCGCAGCAGCTTCAGCTCCGCGCTCTGCTCCTCGACTGTTGCAATCAGGTCGCGGTCGGGAACTCCATCAACAGCCGGGCTCTTCAGTCTGGTCATTTCGCTCCTCCGCGGACTACGCCTGCGCTCATGGCGAGAAGCTCGTTGGCGACGGAAAAAGGCGTCGTCTCTCCGCGCTGCACCGAAGGCAGCTGTTCTTCCAGCCAGCTCATCGTCTTCGAGTCCCCCCAGAGGCGTGTGCGCACTTTCTGCTCCACCACATCCATGACCCGCTCGCGCAGCCGCTCGAGGCGCCGCGTGCGCAGAGTGTCGGTGCGCTCAAGATAGCCGAAGTGACGGTCGAGCGCGCTCGCGATGGCGTCAATTCCCTCCTTCTTCACGGCGACCGCGCTCAATACTGGCGGCGTCCATGTCGCGGGCTCGGCTGCGGCCGCCGCTTCACGCGCGACGCGCGCGGGGTTCATGCGCTTTAGATCGACTCCGTGGTGCGCGGGCACGTTGGCAAACGACACCCCCTGCCTGAGACCGAGCATCAGCTCGACGTCGTTACGCAGCCTGTCGGCGCCGGGGCGGTCCGCCTTGTTGACGACGAACACGTCCGCCACCTCCATCACGCCCGCTTTGAGCGTCTGGATGGAGTCGCCGGATTCGGGGACGAGTACGAGCAGCGTCGAGTCGGCAGTGCGGGCGATGTCCAGCTCCGACTGGCCAACACCGACCGTCTCGATGAGGATCCGGTCGAAACCGAACGCGTCGAGCACATCCGCAACCTCACGTGTCGCAGCGGCGAGTCCGCCCAGTGATCCCCTCGTCGCCATCGAGCGGATGAAGACGCCCGGATCGAGCGCCACGCTCTCCATGCGCACCCTGTCGCCGAGCAGCGCGCCGCCGGTGAACGGAGACGTTGGGTCGACGGCGATCACGCCGACCCTGAGCCCGGCAGCCCGGAAGTGCTCGACCAGGAGGGCGGTGATCGTGCTCTTGCCCGCTCCTGGCGGCCCTGTCAGCCCAATGCGCCGCGCGCGTCCTGTACGCA
>JACCRL010000141.1 GCA_013813605.1 Gemmatimonadaceae bacterium | reverse complement strand
GTTCATACGAGCGACATCCTCGCGTCGTCCTACGTTTTCCAGCAGGCGTACGTTGTCGCCGACCGTTCGGGCACGGATCTCGATGCGCGCGCGCTCGATCTCACCCGCGCCGACCCCCGTGTGTCATTCATCAGCCGCCACTTCTCCCCGCTCGGCGGCCGAATGTTCTTCACGGAGGAGAACGCTGCGCGCATCGACGCCGCGCGCGAGCTCCTTGAGTCGTGGCGCAGCAAGGGCGAGGTGAGCGGGCAGTCTTACTACCTGTTGCTCGCGGCGGTCATCGAAGGCACCGACCGGGTCGCGAACACCGCCGGCGTATACGCTTCCTTCATGAAGGGATGGCAGGTGAACGCGCGGAGAACGTTCCGCGTGGTGATCGAGCAGCCGGCCGGCGGAGCGCTGCCGGCGACCGCTCACCTGATGGACGCCGCCGCGGCAGCTGCGATCATCGGCAACGCCGATCTGATCTACATCGACCCGCCGTACAATTCGCGGCAGTACGTCGCGTACTACCACATTCCCGAGATTCTCGCGCGCGGCTGGTTCGACCGGGAGCCGGCAGTGCGCGGAAAGGTGGGGTTGCTGGC
This sequence comes from Gemmatimonadaceae bacterium, assembly GCA_013813605.1. Classification (GTDB taxonomy): domain Bacteria; phylum Gemmatimonadota; class Gemmatimonadetes; order Gemmatimonadales; family Gemmatimonadaceae; genus UBA4720. The sequence continues at coordinate 2,213 of JACCRL010000141.1, read as the reverse complement.
GGGCCCGGAGGGCCGCAGCGACTGGTCGCACGGACGCCGCGTGAAACGGCTCTTCTCCGGGCTTCTCTCGGCAACCGGCGCGAAACACGCGCTCGTGAGCTTCGGCTCGGAGGGCCATCTCTCGGCAGATGCTCTCACTGAAACCCTCCTCTCCCACTCTGCAGATGGAAAGGTCTCGCGCTTCGCGCAGCGGTATCGGCGCTACCGGGCCGACGGTGCACGGACGGGGAAGACTTACCACGCTGATGCGGTCACGGAGCAGCTTTTTCACATCCGCCTCCGGTAACCGCAGTTGCTTTTGCCTGGCTACACGCGTCTCCGATATGTGACGGTGCGCGGGTGTGTCTCCGCGCCCGCCGGGTCTATACACCGGCTGGCAAAGGGATTACACTAGGCTGGTGAAGATGACAGCCACGCCACTGCAGAATCAGGGTGCTCAACCGATGGGCGCGGGAAGCCCGGGACAAGGCGCTGAGGATGGGGCCGTTCCGGTCGTCGATGCCGATCAGGAGATCATCGCGAGGGTGCTGGCTGGCTCAAGGGACGCGTTCGGGATCCTCATAACCCGTTACAGCGATCCCTTGTACCGCCACGCTCTGGGGATGACCGGAAGTCCGGATGTGGCGGAAGACATACTTCAAGCGTCCTTTATTAAAGCGTATCAGCATTTGGGCGAAGTGCGCGGCCGTTTCGATGCCTGGGTTTTTCGGATCGTCGCGAATTCGTGCAAGGATTGGCTGAAGAACATCCGGCGCACGCACGTGAGTTATGACGAGGACGATCAGCCCTCGACTTACTCGACGCCGGAAGAGGAGATGGACCGCAACGAGTTGCGTACCGATCTCGAGTACGCGCTGGCCAGGCTGGCTCCCTCGCTGCGGGAAGCGTTCGTGATGAAGCACGTGGAAGGAAGGTCGTACGAGGAGATGGCGCTGTTACTGGACACGACGGTTGGCGCGCTAAAGATGCGAGTGCATCGGGCGCGAGAGGCGCTCCAACAACTGCTTGAGGAGAAGTACGCATGATGCGCGAAGACGCTGGATTCGACAGAAAAGACATTACCGGACATCAGCCTTCCCCGCGGAAGGAAAAGGCGTCCGAGCAGCTCTACGACCGCGAGGTGCCGCTGACCGGCACGCCTGGTCGCGCCCTGCTGCACGACTGGCTGGACGGCGAGGTCGATCAGATCCGCGTCAGCGAGACCGAAGGCAGATCCAAGGTCGAGCTTTGGACCCGGATCAACGCCGAAAGCGAGATGCTCCGCCGCCGTACGACTCCGATCCACGTGCAGCAGCGCATCATGGCCGCACTGCCCGACGCGCCTGGAACGACCACCGAGTGGTATCGCCAGCAGGTGACGCTGAGCCCGGCTTCAGCTCTTCTCGCCGGTGCCGCGCTGCTCGCCGTTGGAGCGCTCATCATCACGATGATTCGCTAGTACTGCGGACGTCCTGAGGTAGGAAAAGCCCGGCTCTGACGAGTCGGGCTTTTTATTTGTAGTCCTGCGGAACTCCAATCGTAACTTCCTGCATTTAACTGCAGCGCTGCCCTGCTTCCTGCCCAAAGCTCCTTGCTGCGAGCTGCTTTCGACAGGACCGGCAACCCCGCTGATTTGAAAACATTCAATTACGCGTCAACCATACCTGGTGTGCGCGTTCCAAAGGGCGTACTCCTTGCACTCTCAGTGCTTGAATTCAGAGCACGCCACGCCGATTTGGAGGCACCGAAAATGAACCGTAAAACACTCGCTTTTCTCGCCAGCGTCGTGATCGCCGCTCCTGCCGTCTCAGCGGCCCAGACTGGCGGCCTTTCGCGCGTCCAGCTTCTGGCCCTGCAGCAGGAGCTCAAGGAACAGTGCGGACTGCGCTACGCCACGGGCCGGATGGACGGACCGACACGCCGCGCCATCGCCGTCTGCAAGAAGAAGCACGGGGTGACAGGGAGCGCGGCCGATCTCCTCGCCGCCATGAACGTCGGCTTCGGTACCGGCGACAACTCTCCGCAGGGGATGGGCGGACTCATGGGGAACAAAAAGGACTCGGACGAGACCGTCTTGATGGACAACTCAGGCACCAACGCCAACCGCGCCCGGCGCGCCCGCGTTGCGCGCGAAGCGCGGATGACCGACGATGAGAAGCATGAAGCCGACCTCGCTCGCGATGCCGCGGCGCGTGAAAAGCACGACAAGATGAAAGACCACGATAAGATGAAAG
>JACCRL010000120.1 GCA_013813605.1 Gemmatimonadaceae bacterium | reverse complement strand
AAAAAGCCTGATCCAGCTTCCCATTGTCCGGAAATACCACGGAGCGGGATCGGTAAATTCCGTGCTGAAGCCGGTCCACGATCCCTCCCGCCACCCGTCCTCATAGGGGAGATCGCCACCGGCGACGACGGGGTGCAGCGTCTGCACGATGAAAGCGCCTCCGCGGTCGAGGAGCATCGATGCACGGCCGAAAACTCCCTCGACCGATTCCTTGCCGATGAGGGAGAAGTTCGCGACGGCGACGTCGGCGGTGATGTCGAGCTCTCCGCGCGCGATCGCTTCGTAGGAAACGACCCGAAAATCACCGCCGCCCGCCACACGAGCCTGTTCGATGAGGGAGGGCACGACGTCAACTCCTGTTCCGCGCACCCCTTTCTCGGACAGGTCGCGCACGAGCCAGCCCTCCCCGCAGCCGATGTCGAGGACAGTCCCGGGATTCCGGCTGAGCACGGCGTCGAGAATTGCCGCGTTCGTCACGAGCGCGCGACTCTGGATCTGTTTCTCGCGTACCGCTGACGTCCACGGCGATGCGTTCCGGTGCCAGGAGTCGACGATGCGCGCGTCGCCAAGCGGAGAGTCAGGAGTCATTATATATAGTAGCGATAACGCCCGACCTCACGAGGCCTGATGGGTACCGCGTCCGCACCTTACGAAGGCACAACGTCGACCGTTGCTCCGCTCGCGCCGCTGCGCGAGAGGCTCATCTCGCTCGATGTCTTTCGGGGGCTGACCATCGCCGGAATGCTGCTCGTCAACGATCCCGGCAGCTGGAGCGCGATCTTTCCCCCGCTCGAGCACGCCAAGTGGCACGGCTGGACGCCGACGGAGCTCATCTTTCCGTTCTTTCTCTTCATCGTCGGCATTACTACGTATCTCTCCCTTTCGGGACGACGCGCACGGGGCGATGACGACCGCGCCGTAATCCGCCAGGTCCTGAAACGCGGCGCACTGATCTACCTGTTCGGATTTCTGATGGCGCTCTTTCCGTTCTACCAGTGGGGCGAGATCAAGTCGATGCCCGATGCAAACCTTCTCGACCGCATCGTCTATCGGCTGCAGCACGTCAGGCTGCTCGGCGTGTTACCGAGGATAGCGCTGGCGTACGTGTTCGCGGCGCTGCTTTCGCTGCGCACGACGCTCAAGCAGCAGGTGATCATTATCGCGGCGCTTCTCTTCGGCTACTGGTTCGCGATGACGCTGCTGCCTGTGCCGGGGGAGAACACGATTGGCGGGCTGTTGCTCGACGACAAGAGCCGCAACCTTGCCGCCTGGCTCGACCGAAAAATTCTCGGCATGAACCACATCTGGGGCGGCAGCGTAACCTATGACCCCGAAGGTCCGTTCTCGACGATACCCGCGATCGGAACCGCGATGCTCGGCATTCTCGCCGGACGGTGGATCGCGCAGCGCGACCGGCCGCTGGTCGAGCGGATGGCCGGACTGTTCGCGGCGGGCTCGCTGGCGATGGTGGTTGGATTGATGTGGAACTGGGCCTTCCCGATCAACAAGAATCTGTGGACGAGCTCGTACGTCCTGTTCACGGCGGGCATGGCGTGCGTTGCTCTCGCCACGTGCATGTGGATTATCGAGCACTACAACATCCGTGGCTGGATCAAGCCATTCGTGATCTTCGGTGTCAACCCGATCGTCGCGTTCGTCGGGTCGGGTGTGCTGGCGCGCATCATCTACACGCTCTGGAAGGTGCCTTACGAAGGGAAGCAGCAGTCGATTCAGGCCGTGATCTACAAGACGGCGTTCCTGCCCTGGCTGCCACCGAGAGTTGCATCGCTCGCCTTCGCGTTGACCTTCGTGCTCTTCTGGCTGGGGATTCTGACGATCCTCTACCGGAAGAACATCGTGCTGAAGGTGTAGCGACTAACCGCGCTTGGCGCGCACGGATCGCCGGCCGCGCACCTTGGGCTCCTCCTCTGGCCCGACCATGACCCGCAACGTGCTCGTCGGCACGGTTTCGCGGTCGACCGGGGCACCTTCGCGACGCACGACGTAAGCTTCCATGGCGAAATACTCAGGCAGCCCGAGACGATCGACGCGCTGCGCGGTGCTCCGGTTGCGCTCCTCTACGCGCTGCCAGAACTCACGGTCATCCTGACCGGGGAAGGGAGCGCGGTCCTTCTGGCTCTGGTGCTTGAAGATTGCCTGGATCTTCGCTCGCAGCTCTTCCTCCGAAAGCGGCACCAGCACGTCGGCCTCGGCGATCGTCCACTCCTGCCACGCGCCGCGGTAATACCACATTTCCGGCGCGGGGCCGGTGTAATCGGCGAGCGCGGCGACCACGGCTTCGAGGCACATGCGGTGCGTGCCGTGCGGATCGGACAGATCTCCGGCAACGAACACGAGCTCGGGCTTGTGCTCCTCGAGGAGATCGTGGACGATGCGCACGTCCTCCGGGCCGATCGGATCCTTGCGCACCTTGCCCGTCTGGTAGAACGGCAGGTTGAGAAAGCGGGCCTGGGATTTCGACATGCCGAACGTCTCGATGCCGGAAACCGCTTCCGCTTCGCGGATGGCGCGTTTCATCACCTGAACCGGGAAGGCGTCGATCTCTCCCGTCTTCTTCTTGCGAAGGAAGCTCTCGACGTCGTCGATGAGCGAGACGTAGGATGAATCGGTGATGTCGAAGTCCGAGCCGTAGCGGCGCAGGAAGTCGGCGTACCGCCGCACCTCGTGATCGAAGACGGCGATGTTGCCGGAGGTCTGATACGCGACGACGATGTCGTTCTTGTTCTGGTGCAGCTTGTTGAGCATGCCGCCCATCGAGATCACGTCGTCGTCCGGGTGTGGAGAGAAGACGACCACCCGCTTGCCCGCCGGCAGCTTGCTGCGCCCGCGAACCTTCGAGATCAGCGCATTGAAGACCGCGCCGTTGAGGGGTCCGGCACTGCCGTAGCGCGCGAGCAGCGAGCTCAGGTGGTGCTCACGGTAATCATGCGCGTCGAGCTTGAGCACCGACTTGCCGGTGGTCTCGCTCAGCCAGATCACCGCTTCGGTCTCCTTCTCGCGCGTCCATTTCACTTCGCCGATCACCCAGGGAGTGCGCAGGCGCGTCAGGTCGGCGGCGGCGGCGAAGTCGAGGTAGAAGACGGCGTTCTCGTGTTGCTGCAGGTAGGTCGCGGCGATGTCGGGGTCCGGCTCGCCCTCGACGGCGCGGCAGACGATCGCCGCCTTGTGCTCGCCTGTCGCCACCAGCGCGACCTCGCGCGCTTCCATGATGGTCGCGACGCCCATCGTGATCGCCTCGGTGGGGACGTTGTCCTCGCCGAAGAAGTCCGCCGCCGCGTCTCGGCGCGTGATGGTGTCGAGCGAGATGCGGCGCGTGCGTGATTCGACGCCCGATCCGGGCTCGTTGAAGCCGATATGGCCGGTCTTGCCGATGCCGAGAATCTGGAGATCGATCCCGCCGGAATCACGAATCGCGGCCTCGTACTGCTCGGCGTACTCGTCGACGTCGGCGCGCGGGACGTCGCCGCGCGGAACGTGGATGTTCTCCGGCTTCACGTTGATGTGGCTGAACAGATTCTCACGCATGTACCGGTGATAGCTGTGGATGCTATCGGAGGTCATCGGGTAGTACTCGTCGAGGTTGAACGTCACGACATCGGAGAAGTCGAGACCCTCGTCGAGGTGCATGCGGATCAGCTCGCGGTAGATGCCGATGGGCGTGCTGCCGGTGGCGAGGCCGAGCACGGCGTGACCACCCGCGGCGCGGCGCTCCTTGATTATCTCAGCGATTCGTTGCGCGATCGTTCTTGAAATGTCGTCGTATTCGACGATGACGATCGGGACGCGTTCCTTGCTCGATGCCATTGCGGGGGTAAGGGGAAGCCGCTGATAAAATAGTTGTAATCGTCCCGGAGTGCAGTACCCGGCACGTGGCCGGCATCCAGCCTGTTCCGACTTGATAAGTTTTTCAGCTCAGGGCTTCTTCCAGCTGACAGTTCTACCGTGGAGGCACAATGAATCGGAGGAGTGCGGTGAAGATGATTGGCGGCGCGCTGGCGGGTCTCCCCGCCGCCCGCAGCCTGCTTGCGCACGCTGGTGAGGCGCCCGCTCGACCGAACATCATCTTCATCATGACGGACGACCAGCGGCAGGATGCGGTTGGCGCGTACGGCAATCCGATCCTGAAGACGCCGAACATGGACGCGATCGGCGCGGGCGGAATGCGCATGACCGAATTTTTCGTTACCAACTCGTTGTGCGAGCCGAGCCGTGCATCGTTCCTTACCGGTCTCTACTCACACACGCACGGAGTTCTGACCAACGGTGGTGGTCCCGACTTTTCCGAGCACCCAGGACTGCGTGCGGATCAGCAGACGTTCGTGCACCTGTTGCGCGCGACGGGGTACCATACCGCGGTTGTCGGGAAGTGGCATCTTCAGTCCGAGCCCAGCGGTTTCGACCAGTGGGTCGTGTTTCCGGGTCAGGGGCGGTACCACGATCCCGAAATGATCGCCAACGG